>NZ_JBHVST010000075.1:0-56331 GCF_042885015.1 Streptomyces sp. NPDC058086
TTTACCCACCGCGGCTCCCACGGGCCCGCCCCCCGCCATCTACGGCACCCAGCCCCACAACCCCGTCCGCGGCCCCAACCAGGGCGCCTCGACGGCCACGGAGCCAAGTCGCTCGACGCATCGCGCCAGTGTGGCTGACGATCCGTCAATTATGAAGGGTCGAGCAGGGGGTCTCAGTCGGAGATCAGGCCCTCGCGGAGCTGGGCCAGGGTGCGGGTGAGGAGGCGGGAGACGTGCATCTGTGAGATGCCGACCTCCTCGCCGATCTGCGACTGGGTCATGTTGGCGAAGAAGCGCAGCATGATGATCCGGCGCTCGCGGGGCGGGAGTTTGGCGAGCAGCGGCTTCAGCGACTCGCGGTACTCGACGCCTTCCAGGGCGGTGTCCTCGTAGCCGAGGCGGTCCGCGAGGGAGCCCTCGCCGCCGTCGTCCTCGGGGGCCGGGGAGTCGAGGGAGGAGGCCGTGTAGGCGTTGCCGACCGCGAGGCCGTCGACGACGTCCTCCTCCGACACGCCCAGGACCGCGGCGAGTTCGGCGACGGTCGGGGAGCGGTCGAGCTTCTGGGAGAGCTCGTCGCTGGCCTTGGTGAGGGCCAGGCGCAGCTCCTGGAGGCGCCGCGGGACGCGGACGGACCACGAGGTGTCACGGAAGAACCGCTTGATCTCGCCCACGACCGTCGGCATCGCGAACGTCGGGAACTCCACGCCGCGTTCGCAGTCGAAGCGGTCGATCGCCTTGATCAGGCCGATGGTGCCGACCTGGACGATGTCCTCCATCGGCTCGTTGCGGGAGCGGAAGCGGGCTGCCGCGTACCGCACGAGCGGGAGGTTGAGCTCGATGAGGGTGTCCCGGACGTAGGCACGCTCGGGACTGTTCTCGCCGAGTGCGGCGAGCCGCAGGAACAGGGAGCGGGACAGGGTGCGGGTGTCGATGGCTCCCGAGGTCTCGGGGGCCGCCGGGACGGCTTCGAGGGCCGGAGCGGCATCGGGGGCCGGGAGGGCCGGGACATCGTGAAGCGCGTCGGGCGCGGATTCGCTCTTCGTGAGCGTGAGCACCTTCGAGCTGCCCTGGTCTGCGGACATGCCACCCCCTTTGGGTCGCGGACGGTAGCGGCGGACGCTCCCGTCGGAGGAACGCAGCCTCCACCTGAATACCGGAGGCGGGGCTGCGCCAAACGCTCTTCCGGCAGAATGTCACATGTCGGCAACACGCTGTAGTGACATGTCGACATGGAGGGGGTGAATCGGCCCTGGAAAAGGGGGGTCTGACGGTTTTTCAGCGCTGAACTGTCGGAAAAGGAGACGTTGAGCGATTCGCTCTTGTCGGTTACGCCTCGATCCTGTTTGCGGATCGCAGCCGTGCGAAGCTCCGGGCGAGCAGCCTTGACACATGCATCTGGGAGACTCCCAGCTCGGCACTGATCTGTGACTGCGTCAGATTGCTGTAGTAGCGCAGGAGAAGGATCCGCTGCTCGCGCTCGGGCAGTTGTACGAGGAGATGGCGGACGAGGTCACGGTGTTCGACTCCGTCGAGGGCCGGGTCCTCGTAGCCGAGCCGGTCGAGCAGTCCGGGCAGCCCGTCACCCTCCTGGGCGGCTTCGAGGGAGGTCGCGTGGTACGAGCGTCCGGCCTCGATGCAGGACAGCACCTCCTCCTCGGTGATGCGCAGCCGCTCGGCGATCTCGGCGGTCGAGGGGGAGCGCCCGAAGGCCGTCGTCAGGTCCTCCGTCGCGCTGTTCACCTGCACCCACAGCTCGTGCAGTCGGCGGGGTACGTGGACGGTGCGGACGTTGTCGCGGAAGTACCGCTTGATCTCGCCGACGACGGTCGGCATCGCGAAGGTCGGGAACTGCACGCCCCGGTCGGGGTCGAAGCGGTCGATCGCGTTGATCAGGCCGATGGTGCCGACCTGGACCACGTCCTCCATCGGCTCGTTGCGGGAGCGGAAGCGGGCGGCCGCGTACCGCACGAGCGGCAGGTTCGCCTCGATGAGCGCCCCACGTACGCGGTCGTGCTCCGTGGTGCCCGGCTCCAGCGTCTTGAGCTGGCCGAAGAGCAGCTGCGTGAGGGCCCGGGTGTCGGCGCCGCGGCGTCGCTCAGGGGTGACGCGTTCGTGGGCGATGTGCTCAGGGGCGATCTGCTCGGGGGTGACGCGTTCCTGGGCGATGGGTTCCGTGGTGATGTGTTCCTTGGGGATTTCCTGTGGCGGTGCTTGAGGCGCAGTACTGGCCGGCACGGTCAACTCCACCTCCATGATCCGTCAGATCCATCAACTCATCCGTCAAAAGCGGTCATAGCATCACAAGACATGTGCACTGTGTGCAAGCACCGGATAACCCCGTGTTGAACAGGATTTAGGGAGAGTTGGGGCATAAGAAGCGGAAAAGCCCCCCACCGGTTTCCGGCGAGGGGCCCAGAGCGCGTCGGCTCGGATCGGTTCAGAGCGGATAGTCGGCGATCACCCAGGTCGCGAACTCGCGCCACAGCGCGACGCCCGCCTGGTGTGCGGGATGCTCCAAGTACCGCTTCAGGGCGTCGGAGTCGTCGACCGCGGAGTTGATCGCGAAGTCGTACGCGACGGGCCGGTCGGTGATGTTCCAGCCGCACTCCCAGAACCGCAGCTCGGGGATCTGATCGCCGAGCGCGCGGAAGGCGGCCGCGCCCTCGACGACGCGGGGGTCGTCACGCTCGACGCCTTCGTTGAGCTTGAAGAGGACCAGATGGCGGATCACGGGTACTCCCTGGTGGTACGGGCCGTGCGGGGGCGGCCGATCAGTTCTTGGCCCCGTCGGCGATCCACGTCATGAAGTCGCCGATGGACCGGGCGGCGGTCGAAATGCCCTCGAACCCTATCTGGACGTAGTCGGCCGCCTTCGCCGGATCCGTGATGATCACGTACAGCGCGAAGACCACGAGTATGTAGATGGCGATCTTCTTCGAATTCACCGCCATCGCGGCCTCCCTGTGACTGCTGCGCCCACTGGGCCCCCTGTGCCGGCGGCGAGTGTAACCTTCACCCCACTTTTTTGGACCAACGGCCCGCTGGCCGAGGTCCTTTGCCGTACGCACGAAGGGCCCCGTCTTGCGACGGGGCCCTTCTCAAGCGGTAGCGGAGGGATTTGAACCCTCGGTGACTTGCGCCACACTCGCTTTCGAGGCGAGCTCCTTCGGCCGCTCGGACACGCTACCGAGGGAGACCCTACCCCAAGGTGGGCCATGGTCTGAAATCCGTTTCCCGCCGCCGGTCCCGCCGCCCCGTGGGGTCAGCGGTCGCGGAAGAAACGGGTGAGCAGACTCGCGCACTCGTCATCGAGTACGCCCCCGATCACCTCGGGGCGGTGGTTGAGCCGGCGGTCGCGTACGAGGTCCCAGACGGAACCGGCCGCGCCCGCTTTCTCGTCGCGGGCGCCGTAGACGACCCGGTCGACCCGGGACTGGACGAGTGCGCCCGCGCACATCGCGCAGGGCTCCAGGGTGACGACGAGCGTGCAGCCGGCCAGCCGCCACTCGCCGAGCCGCTGGGCGGCCCCGCGGATCGCGAGCACCTCGGCGTGCGCCGTCGGATCGCCCGTGGCCTCGCGTTCGTTGTGTCCGGTCGCGAGCACCGTCGTACCGTCCGTGGACAGCACGACGGCGCCGACGGGAACATCCCCGCCCTGGACGGCCCGGTGGGCCTCGTCCAGGGCGAGCCGCATCGCGGCCCGCCAGCGGTCGCGTACCGGATCTGCCGGATCTGCTGGAAAGGTCTCTTTTGTCGGGCTCACCCGGGAAATCTATCGGGCTCGCCCGGGAAACCGCCTCCCCCGGAAGCCGCGGGAGCCGGGACCTGCCTTCCGGATCGGGTCCTAGGACCTGTCCGGCGGATCAGGTCCTAGCGGACGGTCTCCAGGACCTCCGCCGCTCCCAGGGCTTCGGCGATCGTGCTGAGCGCGTCGCCTTCGTCCAGGGCGAGCAGTTCCTTCTCGCTCACACCGAGGTCGGCGAGGATCTCGCGGTCCCCGACGGGGCTGTGCGAGACGATCTCGCCGGAGACGCTCTCCTCCTCGTCGTCCTCGGAGTCGCTTGCGTCGTCGGGTTCACCGTCCTCGGTGCCGTCCAGGTCGAGGGAGTCCAGGTCGGCGTCGTCGTCGCCGGGCTCCCGTCCTAGTAGTTCGTCCGTGAGCAGGATCTCGCCGTACGAGCTGCGGGCAGCGGCTGCGGCGTCCGAGACGTAGATGCGAGGGTCCTCCTCACCGTCCACGCGGACGACGCCGAACCACGCGTCCTCCTGCTCGATGAGTACGAGCACCGTGTCCTCCTCCGAGGCTTCACGGGCCAGATCGGTCAGATCCGACAGGGTCTCCACATCGTCGAGCTCTGTGTCGCTCGCTTCCCACCCGTCTTCGGTGCGCGCGAGCAGTGCGGCGAAGTACACCGTGACTCTCCCACTGGTCATAGGCGTGCCGGTTGGGGGTCCCCCCGGCGGAGGTCGATTGGGCGGGGAGTGCTGCTCCGAGACCCCACCCACTCGGAATCGTGGCAGAAACAGAGCGTTCAGGGGACGTCTTCGGCCTGCTGTGTCTGCCTCTTTTGATCGCTACCAGCGGATCGTACGCGGCCCTCGGCGTCGTGTGTGCATGTCCCCGCCCTCACGGCGTGGGCGGATCACCAAGGAGCTGCAAAAGGAGCTACCAACGGAAGGTGCGCATGCGCATGGCGTGACGGAGGCGGGCGACCTTGGCGCGGCGGGGCTGGACGCGGTCGCGCAGCTCGCGCGCCTCGGTCAGGTCCCGGAGGAACTGGGCCCGGCGCCGCCGGCGCTCGGCGTCCGTCTCCGGCTGCCCGATCCGTTCGGCCGGTTCGGCTGGTTCGGCCCGTTCGGCCCGCCCGGACCGTTCGGATTGTTCGACGCGGCGAAGTCGTCCGGGCCGTTGGGCGGGTTCGGCCCCCTCGGCTCGTCCGAGTCGCTCCAGCTGCTCCGGGGACTCCTTTTCCCGGTCCGGCATAGGCCCACCACCCCAGGTCCGTCCCTACCGCTTTCCCCCTGACGGGCGGTTTGATGCCAGCGCGAGGGACACGGGGGCACGGCTACTGTTATGGGCATGCGTCTCCACGTCGTCGACCACCCCCTGGTCGCCCATAAGCTCACCACCCTGCGCGACCGGCGCACCGACTCCGCGACCTTCCGGCGGCTCGCCGACGAGCTGGTCACCCTGCTCGCCTACGAGGCCACCCGGGACGTGCGCACCGAGCAGGTCGACATCGTGACCCCGGTCGCCTCCACCACGGGCGTCAAGCTGTCCTACCCGCGCCCGCTGGTCGTGCCGATCCTGCGTGCGGGCCTCGGCATGCTCGACGGCATGGTGCGGCTGCTGCCGACCGCCGAGGTGGGCTTCCTGGGCATGGTGCGCGACGAGGAGACGCTCCAGGCGTCCACGTACGCGACCCGCATGCCGGACGACCTCTCCGGGCGCCAGGTGTACGTCCTCGACCCGATGCTGGCCACCGGCGGCACGCTCGTCGCGGCGATCCAGGAACTGATCAAGCGCGGCGCCGACGACGTCACCGCCGTGGTGCTGCTCGCCGCCCCGGAGGGCGTCGAGGTCATGGAGCGCGAGCTCGCGGGCACGCCGGTGACGGTCGTGACCGCGTCGGTCGACGAACGGCTCAACGAGCACGGTTACATCGTGCCGGGGCTGGGCGACGCGGGGGACCGGATGTACGGGGCGGCCGAGTAGGTTCCCGCACCTCGGCGGGACCTGCGACGGGCCTACGCGGGACCGTCGCGGCCCTATGGGGCCCTGAGCCGTCCCTTGGGCCCTCAGCGGTCTCACGAGGGCTGTCGGCGGCCCTACGGGGCTGCCGACAGCCCTCGCTGTTCTCGGCTGTTCAGCAGTTCTTCGGAGAGGCGGACGCGGCCGGCTGGGGCCCGGACAGGGTGGCCAGGGCCTTGTCGGCGTCCTCCTTCTTCGTGAGGCTCTTGAAGCTGGTGCCGATGATCAGGTCGACCCGGTCGGCCTGGGCGCGGCCGTCCGTCTTCACCTCGGCGCCGGACAGCTGCGTGCCCAGTACCGGCAGCGCGGCCTGTGCGGCCCCCTTGGCGCCGAGCAGTATCCCGGCGCCGTTGACCTTCTTGTCGTACGTGGCCGTCGCGTTGCCCACGTCACCGATGCGGAACCCGCGCTTCTTCAGCTCGTCCGCGGTCTGCTTGGCGAGCCCGCTGCGCGGCGTGGCGTTGAGGACGTTGACGGTGATCTGTCCGGGCCTGGGAAGGGTCCCGGCCGCGGTGGACGTCGTGGAGGCAGTGGACGCCGTGGTCGCTTTGGCCGACGGGCCGGCCTTGGACGTGCAGTCGTCCTTCGCACCGGCCGCCGTGGCCTTGTCGCCCTTGCCCGTGAAGACATCGATGAGCTGCAGGGTTCCCCACCCGATCAGCCCTAGCGCGGTGACGGAGGCGACGACCAGGAACACGAGCCTGCGACGCCCCCGGGGTCGGCGCATCCGTGGGTATTTGTCCCCCGTGATCCGGTACTGGCCGCCCATGCCAGGGGGAGTGAGCATGCTCATGGGCGCAGCGTAGTGTGC
Source organism: Streptomyces sp. NPDC058086 (assembly GCF_042885015.1). Classification (NCBI taxonomy): domain Bacteria; kingdom Bacillati; phylum Actinomycetota; class Actinomycetes; order Kitasatosporales; family Streptomycetaceae; genus Streptomyces; species Streptomyces sp. NPDC058086. Next base: position 6,564 of record NZ_JBHVST010000075.1, read on the forward strand.
CGCGGCGGTGATTCCTACTAAATGATCATCGTTCGAGGCTCAGTCCAACCCAAAAGGGTCAACGAGCGGGGATCCCGGGCCGCGAAGAGGCTCTCGCGTCCCTGCGCCCGGTCTCGGCCGAGTCTGCCTCGGTCGAGTTCGTCTCGGCCGAAGTCGTCTCAGTCGAGTTCGAGCACACGCGCGTGGAGCACCTGGCGCTGTTGCAGCGCGGCGCGTACGGCGCGGTGGAGGCCGTCCTCGAGGTACAGGTCGCCCTGCCACTTCACTACGTGCGCGAACAGGTCGCCGTAGAACGTGGAGTCCTCGGCGAGGAGGGTCTCCAGGTCCAGCTGGCCCTTGGTCGTCACGAGTTGATCGAGGCGGACCGGGCGCGGCGCGACGTCCGCCCACTGCCGGGTGCTTTCCCGGCCGTGGTCGGGGTACGGCCGTCCGTTTCCGATGCGCTTGAAGATCACACGGAAAGCCTACCGGCCCAGACCTTCCGGGCGCAGCCATGGCGACGTAGTGCGACGCTGGAAAAGACGCCGTAAATCAGTGCAAACCGGGAACAGGGTCCTGATATGAGCGACAGCGAAGCACCTCCCGCGGTGGCACCCGAAGGTGTGAGCGGCGTCCGTGGGCTTTCCCAGGAGGCCCTGGAGATCGCCTCCGGTTACGCGTTCTCCGGACCCGCGCTCGACCTGGGCGCTCTGCTCTGGGACGGGCGGTGTCTGCCGGACGCACGGATCCGCATTCCGCTGCCCGTGCTCAACCGGCACGGGCTGGTCGCCGGAGCCACCGGCACCGGCAAGACCAAGACGCTGCAGCTGATCGCCGAGCAGTTGTCCGCGCAGGGCGTGCCGGTGTTCCTCGCCGACATCAAGGGTGATGTCTCCGGGATCTCGGCGCCGGGCGTGTCGAACGACAAGGTGCTGGCGCGTGCCCAGGAGGTCCACCAGGAGTGGACGCCGACCGCCTGCGCGGCCGAGTTCTACGCGCTCGGCGGCATGGGCAAGGGCATCCCCGTACGGGCGACGGTCACCAGCTTCGGCCCGGTCCTGTTGTCCAAGGTGCTCCAGCTCAACCAGACCCAGGAGCAGTCGCTCGGCCTGATCTTCCACTACGCCGACCAGAAGGGTCTGGAACTGTTCGACCTCAAGGACCTGCGGGCCGTCGTCACCTTCCTGACCTCGGACGAGGGCAAGGCGGAGCTGAAGGGTATCGGTGGCCTGTCGCCCGCGACGGCGGGCGTGATCCTGCGCTCCCTGACCGCCTTCGAGGCGCAGGGCATGAGCCCGTTCTTCGGGGAGCCGGAGTTCGACACGAGCGAGCTGCTGCGGACGGCTTCGGACGGGCGCGGGACGGTGTCCGTCCTCGAACTCGCCGAGGTCCAGGACAAACCGCAGCTCTTCTCGACCTTCCTGATGTGGATGCTCGCCGATCTCTTCCACGACCTCCCGGAGGTCGGCGACATCGACAAGCCGAAACTGGTCTTCTTCTTCGACGAGGCGCACCTGCTCTTCACCGACGCGTCGAAGGCCTTCCTGGAGTCGATCACCCAGACCGTGCGGCTCATTCGTTCGAAGGGAGTCGGCGTCTTCTTCGTGACGCAGACTCCGAAGGACGTGCCGTCCGACGTCCTCGCCCAGCTCGGAAACCGTGTCCAGCACGCCTTGCGTGCCTTCACACCGGACGACCAGAAGGCGCTGAAGGCCACGGTGAAGACCTTCCCCAACTCCGCGTACGACCTGGAGGAGGTCCTCACCGGCATCGGCACCGGGGAGGCCGTGGTGACCGTGCTGAGCGAGAAGGGCGCGCCGACGCCGGTCGCGGCGACCCGGCTGCGGGCCCCGCAGTCCCTGATGGGCCCCGTCGATCCGGCCGCGCTGGACCGGGCGGTGCAGGCGTCCCCGCTGTACGGGCGCTACGCGCAGGCGGTCGACCGCGAGTCCGCGTACGAGAAGCTCGCGGCGCGGGACGCGGCAGCCGCGCAGGCCGCCGCCCAGGCGGCTCCGGAGGCCGGGCGGGCGCCCGCGAAGGGCGGTGGCCGGGTGAAGGAGGAACCCTCGGTCGTCGAACAGGTCGTCGGCAGCGGCATTTTCAAGTCCCTGGCACGGTCGGTGGGCACGCAGATCGGCAGGGAGATCACCCGCTCCCTCTTCGGAACGGCTCGGCGCAGACGGTAGCCGCCAGCCGGTAGTTGGTAGTCGGTGTTTGTCAGCTGTCAGCTGTCAGCTGTCAGCTGTCAGCTGACAGCTGACAGGAAGTGAGGCGAGCGCCCCGCACGCGGTCGGGGCGCTCGCCTCGGTTTTCCCTCGGTTGTGCCTGGCCGTTGTGCCTAGCTGTTTCCATGCTCCTTGGGCGAGGGCGTCCGCGCCTGCCGGGCGTCCGGCGCGGGCCTGGACTCGGGCTGCGGCTTGGGCGTGTTGCGGACGGCTTCCGCGCGCAGGAGGGCGCGCAGGACCGCGTACGGGTCGGTGGTCATGACTGTGTCCTTGCGTTCGCTGGTTCACTGACTGGCTGGTGGGGACGGTCCGGAGGCCGGGCCGGGCCTGTCAGCAGCGCAGGACCACTGAGCGCAGGGCGTGCAGCGTGCGGGAGTGCGACGGCGGTACGCGACGGGGGCGGGGCGCCGGCTCCGGGCCGTCGGGAGCGGTCGGTGCGGGGCGCAGCGGGTTGAGGGGGCGGTGGTCCTGCCGGGCGGGCGGGCGAAGTGCCGTGTCGAGTACGTCGTGTTCGGCGCCACAGTCCGTTTCGGCGGAGGCCACGACGGGGGTCGGGGCGAGGGCGTCGACATGGGCGCCCGCCGCGAGGATCGTGACGACGAGGAGCGTCAGAACCCGCATCCACGCGTGCCGGTGCGACGGGCGCGGCCGACGGTGCGGAGAGGGGCTCATAGGAGGTCGTGTCCCCATCCGGAGTGGGTGGTTCATCGGGTCGGCGGCCAGGTCCGCCCTCATGGGCTACGGGTGAGGCGCGGAGTTGACGTACGGCGTGGACTCGTCGTGCGGTCAGACGACGGCCGGGATGTGCTTGGCGCGGCCGCGGATCACGAACGCGGTGATGATTTCCGTGACGCCCACCGCGATGAGCCAGCAGCCGCCGACGAGGGTGAGGACGGCGACCGAGGTGAACGGGGACACGATCAGGACGATCCCCGCGAGGAAGCTGACGATCCCGAGGAAGATCTGCCAGCCGCGGGCCGGCACGGTCGGGTCGGACGCGGCGGCCAGGGTCTGGGTGATGCCGCGGAACAGCCAGCCGATGCCGATCCACAGGGCGAGCAGGAGGGTCGACTGCATCGGGCCCCGGAAGCAGAACAGGCCGAGCAGGATCGAGAGGGCACCGCTGATGAAGGCCATGACGCGCAGCGAGGTCGCGACGTGGGTGCCGAAAGCGGCGACGAGCTGGAGTACGCCGCTGAAGAGCAGGTAGAGGCCGAAGAGCACGCCCGCGGCGAGCAGGGAGGCGCCCGGCCAGACCAGCACCAGCACGCCCAGGACGAAGGCCGCGATGCCGGCGAGCAGGACGGCTTGCCAGGCGCTGCGGGCGATGAGGTGCAGGGGGCCTTCGGGGGTGACGTGTGGCTCGCGGTCGTGGATGTGGCGGTCGTCGTACCGCGGGCCGTGGTGGGGAGCGTTCGGTACCTCACTCATGCTCCATGCTCTGGCCGGGCGGGGCCGCCCCGCCACCGCGGTGACCCATCCGACGGACCTGCGGTCCGCACCCCCGCTGTGGTGAGTTCGTCGGCTGCGGGTGGGCGGGGGCTGGTCGCGCAGTTCCCCGCGCCCCTAAAGCCTCCGGGTTGCCCGGTGTTCGAGGGGCGAGCGAATGGGGCTACTTGCCGGAGGCCTTCGCCTGGGCCTTCATTTCCTGTTTGTGGGCGCGGACCTTCGCCAGGGAGTCCGGGTCGGTGATGTCGGCGACGGAGCGGAAGGAGTTCGGCTCGCCGTACGCCCCCGCCGCCTCGCGCCAGCCCTTGGGCCGCACACCGAACTGCTTGCCGAGGAGGGCCAGGAAGATCTGGGCCTTCTGGGCGCCGAAGCCGGGCAGTTCCTTGAGCCGCCGCAGCAGTTCCTCGCCGGTCTTGACGCCCTCCCAGACCTTGGCCGCGTCCCCGTCGTAGTGCTCCACGAGGTACTGGCACAGTTGCTGGATCCGCTTGGCCATGGACCCGGGATAGCGATGCACGGCGGGCTTCGCGGTGAGCAGCGCGGCGAACTTCTCCGGGTCGTACACGGCGATCTCGTGCGCGTCCAACTCGTCCGCACCCATGCGCGAGGCGATCGTGCGCGGCCCCTTGAACGCCCACTCCATCGGCACCTGCTGGTCCAGCAGCATCCCGGTCAGGGCGGCGAGGGGACTGCGGCTGAGCAGCGCGTCCGCTTCGGGATCCTGGGCGATGTGAAGGCTGACGTCCATGCCTCGATGATCCCGCGTGAGGGTGCGGAACGCCTCTCAGGCCTCCGTGCGCCAGTAGCCCATGGCGTTCACCCGTTGCCTCGGGACGGAGAGTTCCTTGCGGACGTACGTCGTGAGGGCCCGGGTCGTGGTGGTGTCGCAGGCGATCCAGACGTAGGGGGAGGGCTGGCCCTTGAGGAGGTCAGCGAGGGACTCCTTGACCCGGGTGACGAGAGGGGCACCCCGGCGCGGGACCGGGCGCAGGTCGTGGAGTGCGGGGCGGGTGCGGAGCGGGAGCCCGTCCGTGCCGTGGTCCGTCTCGAACCAGATCGTCGCCGGGACCGTACCCACCGCCTCCAGGATGGAGTTGAGGGCGGGGAGGGAGGCCGAGTCGGCGACGGCGAAGACGTGGGACGGGGCCGGGTCCGGCTCCGTGAACGCGGTGCCGTGGACCGTGGCCTCGATGGTGTCCCCGGCCTTCGCCGCCCGCGCCCAGTCGCTCGCGCGCCCCTCGTGCAGTGCGAACTCCAGCCCGAAGGTGCCGTTCGCCGGGTCGGGGTCGACCAGGGTGTACGCCCGCTGGTGCGGCTTGCCCGCGTTGTCGAACCACAGCCGGACCCACATGGTCGGGTGGACTCCGGTCGCCGCGAGCATGCCGCCGTCGGTGAGGCGCAGGCGCCGGTAGCGCGGGGTGATGTCCTCGGCTCCGGTCACCGTGAACTCGAAGTTCTTGCCGCGCAGCAGCTTGAGTACCGCGCCTTCCCAGCCGTGCCCCTGGCCCATCGGCTCTCCACCCCTCGCGTACGATTTCGCCCCAATGGAAGTTAGGTTAGCCTAACCTGATAAAAGTGGGGATGGATTGTGACCGCCGAGCTCTACCGTGACCCTTGGGGGATCCCCCACCTGCGCGCCACCGGCGCCCTCGCCCTCGCCCGTGCCCAGGGTCGTGTCACCGCCCTCGACCGTGCCTGGCAACTGGAGGTCGAACGGCACCGCTCGCAGGGCACCTCCGCCGCGTTCCTCGGCGCCGAGGCCGTCGGCTGGGACCGGTTCGCACGCCGGGCCCGGCTCGACGACACCGCGAGACGTTGCTTCGCGGCGCTGGAGAGACGGGATCCGGAGACCGCCGACTGGGTCGTCGCGTACGTCGACGGGGTCAACGAGGCACTGGCCGAAGGCGCCAGGCGCGCACCGGAGTTCGCGGAGACCGGGCTTGCCCCGGGGCGCTGGGAGCCCTGGACCCCGCTCGGCGTCTGGCTCGGCGCGCACATCCTCTTCGCCGGTTTCCCCGCCAAGCTGTGGAGGGAGGAGGTCGTCCGCCGGATCGGACCGGAGGCCGTGGACCTCTTCGCCGCCGACGGTCCCGGCACCTCCGGCAGTAACGGCTGGCTCGTCACGGGCGAGCGGACCGGTACCGGGCAGCCGGTCATCGCGGGCGACCCCCACCGCTTCATCGAGGACCCCGGCGTCTACCAGCAGATCCACCTCTCCTGCCCCGAGTTCGACGTCGTCGGCCTCGCCGTCCCCGGCGTCCCGGGCATCGCCCACTTCGCCCACACGGGCACGGTCGCCTGGGCCATCACCAACGCGATGGCCGACTACCAGGACCTGTACCGGGAACGACTGCGACGCGTCGGACCCCAGGGACCGGAGGGCACGGACAGATGGGAGGCGCTCGACCCCGACGGGGAGTGGCGGGCCATCGCCCGGCACATGGAGACGGTCGAGGTGGCGGGCGGTGAACCCGTCGAGGTCGAGGTCGTCGAGACCCCGCGCGGACCGGTCGTCATCGGGGGAGCGGAGACGACCGAGGGCGTCGAACCCATCAGCCTCCGCTACCCGCCCCGCGTCACCGAAGACCTCGGCTTCAGCGCGCTCCTCCCCCTCCTGCGGGCCCGCGAAGTCGCCGACGTCGACCGGGCGTTCGACCACTGGGCCGAGCCCGTGAACGTCGTCCAGGCCGCCGACACCGAGGGCGGCGTACTGCACCGGGTCGCCGGCCGGGTCCCGCTCCGCGGCGCGGACAACCGCACCCGGATCGTCGCCGCCTGGGAGCCCGGGCACGAATGGCTCGGCTGGCACGAAATGCCGTACGGGACGGTCGAGGACGGCGTCGCCGTGATGGCGAACCAGCGCGGTCCGGCCACCCCGCTCGGCGTCGAGTTCGCCCCGCCGCACCGTGCCGCCCGGATCCGACAGCTCCTCGGCGAACGGCCGAAGTGGTCGGCCCAGGACATGGCGGACATCCACATGGACACCCATCTGGCCTCCGCCGCACCCCTGATGGGCCACCTCGCCGCCCTCGACGGACTCGGCATCGAGGCGAAGGCCCTGCGCGACTGGCTGCTCGGCTGGGACCGCCGGATGACGGCCGACAGCATGGCGGCGGCCGCCTACTCCGCGGTGCGCGGCGCGGTCGTACGGCGGCTCGCCGCGCACCCCGCCTTCGCCGCGCTGGCCGACCCGCCCGCGTACCCCGAGGTCTTCCGCCCCTGGCTCGCCCTCCTCCCCCGCGTCGGCTTCGCCCTCGAACACCTGCTGAAGGCCGAGGAGTTGTACGGCATCGACCGCGCCGCCCTCGTCCGCGAGGCCGTCGAGGAGGCGGCCGCGCAACCGCTCGGCGTCTGGGGCGACACCCACCGCCTCGCGCCCTGGCGCGCGCTCACGACCACCTTGTACGACGAACCGGGGCTCTCCGGAGACCACGACTGCGTGCTGTGCACCTCGACGGTCCCCGGCCTGACCGACCTGAGCGCGCGCGGCCCGGCGGCCCGTTACGTCTGGGACCTCGCCGACCGCGACCAGAGCCTCTGGGTGGTCCCCTTCGGCGCCTCGGGGGTCCCGGGCTCGGCCCACCACCGCGACCAACTCCCCTTGTGGCTCAAGGGAGAACTGGCCCCGGTCGTCACCGACTGGAGCCGGCTGACACAGGAGCAGGAGACAGAGAAGGTTGAGGACGACCATGAGCAGTGAGCCGTACGACGCCGACCGCGAGGCCGTGCACGAGTACAAGATCGACGGCTTCGGGACCGTGCGCGTCCTGCCCGTCGACCCGCACGCCGACCTGGACGTCATTCACCGCTGGGTGAGCGAGGAGCGTGCCGTGTTCTGGGGCATGAACGGGCTCACGAAGGAGCAGGTGCTGGAGACGTACGTCCACCTGGACTCGCTCGACACCCACCACGCCTTCCTCGCGGTCAAGGACGGCGAGCCCGCCGCGCTCTTCCAGACGTACGAGCCCGAGGCCGACCGGGTCAGCGAGTGCTACGCCGTCGAGCCCGGCGACATCGGCGTCCACCTGCTGATCGGCCCCGCGGGGTCCGGCGGTGGCCGGGCGGGCTGGTCGTCCGCGCTGCTGACCGCGTTCACCGTGTACGTGCTGATCGGCCTCGACCGGCAGCGGGTCGTGGTCGAACCCGACGCGCGCAACGAGAAGGCGATCACGCGCCTGGTCCGGCAGGGCTTCGTACCCGGCCCGGAGATCGTGCTTCCCGAAATCGACCTTCCCGAGGTCTACTTGCCCGAGAAGCGGGCCCGGCTGGCCTTCCTGACGCGGGAGGCGGCCCTCGCAGGGGTTTCCCCGCTGGGCTCGTCGGCGGGTTCCCCGGTGGGCTCCTCGCCGGGAGAGTGAGCACGGCGCCGGATTCGTCCGTACGTATCCGTGACTCTGGAAATGCGGAGCCCGCTCAGGCCTGTGCGGACGCCGCGGAGACGACGGAGACGGCGTGTGAGCGTACGCGGAGGCGGACAGCGGGACCGACGGCGCGGCCGACGGCGGATCGCCCAAGGGCTCGCACTGCTCGGCACGGTGCTGGTCCTGCTGCTCTTCGGCGGTGTCGGCGGCGCGTCCGCCCACGCCGCGCTGACCGGCACCGATCCGCAGGACGGCAGCGTGCTGAAGACGGCGCCCACCGAGGTGACGCTGTCCTTCAGCGAGTCCATCGGGCTCCTCGACGACTCCTTCCGCGTGCTCGACCCGGACAACCGGCGCGTGCACACCGGCGATCCGGGGCACGCGGGCGACCGTTCCGACACCGCCCGTGTGACCCTGCCGAAGGGCCTGGGCACCGGCACCTTCACGGTGGCGTGGCGAGTCGTCTCGGCCGACAGCCACCCGGTCTCCGGCGCCTTCACCTTCTCCATCGGCAAACCCTCCGCGACCGCCCCGCCCGTCCTCGTCGACGCCTCCGGGAACACCGTCGCGGGCACGTTCTACGACACCGCCCGCTACTTCGCGTACGGCGGCCTGGCCCTCCTCATCGGCGCGGCCACCTTCGTCCTGGTCTGCGGGTTCCCGGGCCCGGTGCGGCGACTGCTCCTCATCGGATGGTGGATCCTGGCCGGGTCCACCGTCGCGCTGCTGCTCCTGCGCGGCCCCTACGAGCGCGGCAGCGGCCCGGCGGACGCCTTCGACCCGTCCGTCCTCAGCGAGACCCTGACCAGCAGGCCGGGACTGGCCCTGCTGGCGCGGCTGGTGCTGCTCGGGGCGGCGGTGTTCTATCCGGTACGCGAGCAGGCGCGGGGGCGGGCCGTCCTCGCGCTCGGCGGGCTGCTCACCGTCTCCCTCGCCGTCACCTGGGCCGTCGCCGAGCACGCGTCCGCCGGGATCCAGGTCCCCGTGGCGATGGTCTCCTCCGTACTGCATCTGCTGTCCATGGCGGTCTGGCTGGGCGGCCTCGCGGCCCTGCTCACCGCGCTGTACCGGTCGGCCGAGCCGCTCCCCGCGGCCGTCGTCAACCGCTTCTCCCGCCTCGCCCTCGCCTCGGTCACCGTCCTGGTCGTCACCGGCGTCTACCAGTCCTGGCGCGGCCTCGGCTCCTGGGACGCGCTCACCTCCACCTCGTACGGCCGACTTCTCGTCGCCAAGCTGGTGGCGGTGCTGGTGCTGCTGGCGGGGGCGGGGGCCTCGCGGCGCTGGACCGGGCGGCTGATGCTCGCGGCGGAGGAGACAAGGACAGCGGCGCCGGTGCCGGTGGAGGAACGGGTGCCGCAGACGGTGGGGGCCTCGGCCGCCCCCGCCGACGTACGGGTCGAGGAGGCGGCCGGCCCGTCGGACGGCGGCCTGTCGGACGGCGGCGCATCGGACGGCGGTGCATCGGATCCGGATCACGAGCCCTCCGACGGGACTTCCGACAAGAGCCCGGGCAAGGCTTCCGACGAAGCCTCGGGTCAGGCTTCCGACGAGGCCTCGGACGAGACCGACCGGTACCGGCGGGCGTTGCGGCGTTCGGTGCTGGTCGAGGTCGTCGTCGGCGTCGTCGTGCTGGTGATCACCACCCTGCTCACCGGCACCCAGCCGGGCCGCGCGGCCACCGAGGCCGCGGCGGCCTCCGCGATCGCGGCCGCCGGGGAGACCACGGCCTCGACGACGACGATCCCGTTCGACGTGGGCACGAAGGGCGGACACGGCAAGGTGCAGATCGAACTGACACCGAGCCGGGTCGGCGAGAACTCCGTGCAGGCCGTGATCTACGGCTCCGACGGCGGCTTCGCCACCGTGCCCGAGCTGCGCCTCACCTTCACTCTGGAATCCCAGCAGATCGGCCCGATCGACGCCGAGCTGGCGGACAAGGGCGGCTACTGGGCCGCGGACGGCGTCACCCTCCCGGTGGCCGGCACCTGGACCATGAAGGTCACCGTCCGCACCACCGACATCGACCAGGTCACGGTGTCGAAGACCGTGAAGATCGGCTGACGGGGCCACCGCGTCGGCTCACGGGGTCTGCTTCATGCCGTCGACGACGGCCCGCTTGAGGATCGCGCTGGTGAAGGTCACGGTGCCGGGCGTCATCAGGGCGTCCTCGCCGGTGCTCTGCTTCACCTGGACCGAGCGCTCGCCCAGGAAGACATGGGTCTTCTTGTCGAAGATCCACTCCTCGCGTTGACCGCTGGTCTCGTCCAGCCGGGCCACCGCGACTCCGTTCCGTCCCACCGCGTCCACCGCGTCGTCGACGACGACGACACCGGGGATCTTCGCGGCGGCCTTGAACAGCACCGGGTAGAGGTTCGCCGGGGGATAGCTCTCGCCGAGCAGGTCACCGATGGTCGTGAACGCCTCCTGGTCGGGCGAGTTGCCGTGGCCCTTGGTCTCCTTGTAGATCTCGGCCAGGAGCTGATCGGGGTCGGTGGTCAGCTTGGCCAGGTAGTCGTACGTGGGGTGGTTCAGGCCGCCGACCAGGGCGTTCCCCTGCTCGTCGGGCAGGCTCAGGGTCTCCCCCGCGGGGTCGTCGCTGGAGGCGGGGTCGATCAGCCAGCCCTTGGTGCCGTCGGGGGACTGCCAGACCTTGCGGGTGTGCAGCGCGTGGCTGGCGAGGCTGCTCTTGTCGTCGACGGTCTTCACGAAGGTGTCGGCCGTCTTGGACTCTATGTAGATGTACTGGCCGGGCTCGACGGCCGGGTGGCCGCCCTTGGTCTCGGCCGCCGCCAGTGAGATCTGGCCCAGCAGCTGGGGGACGCCCTTGGTGGTCGCGGCACCGATGTGGGTGGTGAGGGCGGGTCCGGTGGCGACACCGCCGTCCCTGACCCCGCCGCCGTCGTTCATCGCCACGACGGCGACGACCGTCCCGGCCAGCGCGGCGGCCAGCGCGGGCAGCGTGATCGCCGGACGCGGCAGCCTGGGCCGCCGGGTCCGCGCCGGGGCCACCGCCTCGGCGGCTGCCGTGCGCTCTTCCTGCTGGATCTGGTGAATCTGGGCCATCAGGCGCTCCTTGTGGAACTGGTGACGGCCCGCCGGGAGATCGCGCGCCGTGCGGGACAGGAGCTGCTGGGTGCTCTCGTCCCGCTCGGCCGGACTCTGCCGGGGCGTGTTCTCGTTCATCGGTTTCCTTCCTGTGCGGGCCGGATCACTTGGGTGCGATCGCCTGTTATCTGTCGGTCGAGGCGGCTGCCTTCCCGTCTTCCGCGAACTTTTTTCAGCGGCGGTCCGGGTTCTTGGCGCGCCGGTCCGGGGTCGGTGAGGGTGCGCAGCTTCTTGCGGGCGCGGGAGAGCCGGGAGGCGACCGTGCCGACCGGAATCCCCAGCGCCTCCGCCGCGGCCTCGTAGTCCAGGCCCTCCCCCAGGCAGAGCGCGATGACCTCGCGCTCCGGGGGCCGCAGCTTCGCGAGGGCGGCGAGGGCGGTCGCGAGACGGCGCCGGTCGTCGACCTGCCCGGCCACGTCCTCGGCGTGGTCGGGCACCGACAGCTCGGCCGCGGCGGCGGCCTGGGCCGCCTGCCGGTAACGCCGGTTGCTCCGGTACTGGTTGCGCGCGGTGTTGGTGGCGATGCCCAGCAGCCAGGGGCGCAGCGAGCCGCCCTCGGGGTCGACCCTCTCGCGCAGCCGCCATGCCTCCAGGAAGGTCGCGGCCATCACGTCCTCGGCCGTCGACCAGTCGGCGGTCAGCCGGAAGGCATGGTTGTAGACCGCGCGCGCATAACTGTCGAAGAGCTCCGCGAAGGCGCTCGATTCCCCGGCCCGTACCCGGGTACGCATATCAATGCTCACCCCTATGAGCTGTCCGGCACTCCACACCGACTTCCCGTGACCTGCGTCACACCCCGCCGTGTGCGGTTCAGGCCGGCGCGGCAAGGCGCGGAGCTCCGTGGAACACCTGTCGGGTGTGCCAGGTCCGGTGGTGCGCGGCGACGGGCGCGGTGCCCGGTTGGGGGCCGGTCAGCGGACGGCCCGCCAGCGCGATGACATGGTCGCGGGCCGCCGGGCTCCGCCCGACGAAGCGCTGCGACACCAGGATGCGGTGCCCGTCCCCGATGCCGAGGACGCCCTTGTCGAACAGCTTGTGGTGCAGCGAGCACAGGCACAGACCGTTGTCGATGTCGTCCGGCCCGTCGAACGCCCACCAGCGCACATGCGCGGCCTCCAGCCCGACCGGCACCGCCCCGATCCGGCCGTCGTACCCACAGAACGCGCACTGGTACTCGTACGCCGTCAGGACCAGCTCCCGCATCCGCGGGTCGCGCCGGCGCCGGTCCCGAGGCCCCGCGCCCGGCAGGGGCGCCGACCCCTCCGGCTCCCACTCCAGGCCCACGGCCTCGCACAGTTCGTCGTGGAGCGAGGGCGGGAAGTGCAGGTCGAGCAGGATCCGGGCCATCCGGCCGAGGAGCGCGGGCTCGCGTCGCAGCGCCGCCCGCAGCTCCGGCGCCAGCCGTCCCGCCGCGCCCGTCGACCGCAGTTCCCGCACCCCGCTGCCGGGGCTGCCGGGCCCGCGGTCGGTCCGCACCTCCCACACCCCGTCGCCGACCAGGTGGTGGAAGGGGTACGCCGGTGTCGTCCGGTTGGCGGGACCGTACTCGGCCAGCAGCCGCTTCAGGTCTTCCTCGACCGCGCTGTAGCGCAACTCGCCGTCGGCGTCCCGCTGGAACCGGCCGAGGGCGTAGAGGAGGAGCAGGGGCTTGTGCGGGGCGCGGACGCCGTTGCCGGTCCACTGCCTCAGCTTCGCCGCGCGCTCCAGCCAGTCCTCCATGACGGGTGATCGTACGGGTGCAGCCAACGCGGTCGCGGTCACCCTCTGACTCTCCGGGGCGGCGGGGCCTAGGCCCAGGCCAGGGCCCGGTGCGGCCGGCGTGCCGGGCTGTTCACCCGTACCGGTTCCGTGGGCCTGGTCCGTCCGCCGGCGAAGACGTAGAGGCGCAGGAGGAGGAAGCGTCCGATGCCGGCGAGGCCGGAAGCGCTGAGGTAGACGATCTGTTCGGTGAGCATGCTCGGGGAGGTCTGGAGGGTGTGCAGGACGAGGATGGCGACGGAGGTGACGGCGTAGGCGGCCGCGGCTGATCCTGCGGACTGCCAGTGCTGGCGCCATCCGGCGTGCTTCCCGCTTCCGAAGGTGAAGCGTGCGTGCAGCTCGGTGCAGAGGACGGTCGACGCGACGGTGACGACCGCGTTGGCCACCGCCCAGGGCATCAGTCCGGTGACGAGGGGGACGGCGAAGCTGGAGAGGACGCCGATGCCGCCGCCGCAGAGGACGAACCGGGCGAAGGAGGCGAGCGGACCGGGGGCGGCCGGGGTCGCCGGTATCAGGCGGGCTTCGTAAGCGACGGTCCCGGCCGACTCCGCACCCCGCATCGCGGACGCCGTCTCCGCCCCCGTCTCCGCCCCCGCCCCCGTCTCCGTGCCCGTCTCCGTCTCCGGCTTCGAGAGCAGCGCGTTCATGGGCTTTCCTTCCGGACGGGGGAGCTGTGAACCTCTGGGACCAGCTGGGTTCAACGATGCCGTCGTCCGTGCGCCGAAACGATGAGGTGCACTCCCGAACCGGGGGTGTAGCTAGCTGCACCCCCGGTTCGGGGGAGAGCGGGATGCTCAGAAGGGGGAAGCGTCCGGGTGGGTGGGTGAACGATCGGCGCCCGTCAGCAAGTTGACGACGCGCTCGTGGACATCGCCGACCCGGTCCACCACACGCACCCGCACGTATACGCTCTCCAGCTCGCGCATGGCCTTCTCGGTGAACCAGCCCAGAAACAGCTGCCCCTGTCCCTGCCCGGGGATGGGGTAACCGCGTCCGACAAGGTTCAGCTGGAAGTCCTGCCGCTCCGCCAGCTCACGGCTCGCGATCGCCGCTGTCGCCTCCGGCTGGCTCATCCACTCCGTCGAGTCGACGGCGCCGGCGGCGCGTGCCGCGGACGTGTACTCGATCCAGTAGCTGGTGTCCGCGGTGATCGCCACCTCCTGCCCGCCGTTGAGGAGCTTGCACATCCAGGCCAGCCGCTCGTTCGGAGCCGTGTTCGCGACGACGCGGCCCCCGTATCCGATGGCGGGCCGCACCGTCCGCGCGTACTGGGCCCGGGCCAGCGCGGCTCCTCCCGTACCGAGCACCGCCGTGACGGCGCTCTGTATATCCAGCAGTTTGAGCTTCCAGGGCCAGTCATGGGTCAGCCGTGCCGACAGGTTCTCCCTGAACAGGCTGTAGCCGAGCAGCAGGACCGCCACGCCCACCAGCACGACCAGCAGCCGTGAGAACAGCCCACTCCGGTGGATCACACGCTGCGCCGACTCCATACACACCCACCCCACCCAGCTCGTCCGTCACTCCGACGAGACTGTAGGCGCAGGGAGTTGACGAGGCGACAGGGCATCGGGCGCCCGCCAGGAGGAAGTCGGCACAGCGCTCACCGATCATGACCGGGGCGTCCGCGACGCGCGGGCCCGGCGGGGCTCAGCGGGACTGGCGCATGATCCAGTCGCGGATGCCGGGGATGGTGTAGGCGACCTGCCAGGTGGCCATGTGCGCGCTGGTGGTGGAACCGGACGGTACGACGGTGCCGGTCTCGAAGGCGGCGAAGTTCACCGGGGTCCGCTGTGCCTTCATGCTCCGGACGGCCGCGGCGAACTCCGCGGCCGTGGACCGGCCGTCCCACAGGGCGGTGCTGACCTGCGTGCCCTGGTCCTGGATGACCTCGGTGACGGCCTGCTCGCCGGAGTAGGCCTTGGTGTCGTCCGCGGAGACGAGGATCCACAGCTTCTTCTGTGCCAGCGGCGCGGCCTGGGCCTCCGGCCATTGACCGGCGACGACGAACGCGGCGGCGAACAGGTCGGGGTACCTGATGTTCAGACCCAGCGACATCATCGCGCCCATCGACTGCCCGGTCGTGTAGAGCCGGTCCGGGTCGACGCTGTACTCCTGTGTCACCGACCGGACGAGGTTGGCGGTGGCCTCGAACAGCGTCGACGGCTCGTAGTTGTCGTCGATCACCACGGAGCCGTATTCGGGGGCCAGGACGAAGGACTCGTGCCGGGCCTGGTCTTCCGGGCTCGCCCAGCACACGGCGCCGAGGCCCTGGACCAGGGGGCCTTGCGTCGCGACGTTGACCACGCTCGCGTCGTGCATGAACAGCACCATCGGGTAGCTCTTGCGGCGGTCGTAGTTCCTCGGGACGAACAGGTTGTACCTCAGGGTCTGCCCGGTCGCGGGGTCGCTGAACGAGAGCTGCCGGAAGTCGTCGACGATCAGGTTCACCACGGCGTCGGAGGACCGCGCCGTGCTGTCCGGGGCGTAACGGCGACCGCGGGCCGTGGTGACGGTGCCCGGCTGGGTCAGCGTGGCCTGTGCCGCGACGATGGTTCCGCCCGGTGTGGTGTCGCCGACCACCGGGCCCCCGGCCCCGGGCCCGCCGCCGTCATCGCCCGACCCGCCGCCTGACCCGCCGCCCGACCCGCCGCCCGACCCGCCGCCGGACCCGTCGCCGGGAGGAGTGCCGGAACCCTGCTGCGTCACCCACAGGGCCGCCGCCGTGTCGTCCGGCGACAGCTCTACGACGACGTAGCGGCCGTTCCTGCCCCGCTGCGCGAGGTCGGCCGTCCTGTTCGTGTAGACCTTGGTCACGGTGCGGTCGGTGACCGCGAACGTCGACGTCGACAGGGTCGAGCCGTCGATGTCGCTGTCGTACTCGACCGCCACCGCGACCAGCTTCTGCCCGGAGCCGAAGACCTGAGTGATGGCGGTGACGCTCCGCACGTGGTCACCCCCCGAGCCCGTCTCGGCTGCCTCGTCGGCCGAGCCGGGGGTCGCGCTGCCGAACACCGCCAGGGCGCCGGCTGTCGCAGTCGCAGATCCGGCCATGAACGTACGCCTGTCCATGAAGACGAGCTCCTTCGAGAGTGATTGCCAGGGCTACTGAGTGCGTGCTCACTGTTTCGCCCCATGCTGTGAAGCGCTTCGAGAAAGCAGCCCTTTTTTCACAGGTAACGCAGAGGTTTCCAGGTCGAGTACGTGAATTCGCGGCGTGCAATCTTAGATAGCGCGCCGCAATTGTTGACGTCCTCATTTTCCGGTGTGACGATCCTGGCGCGCCGGGTTGTTCCGGTTGCTTCTTGCGGGCCGAGGGCGTCGTGCCGATGGCCCGCTGCCTGGGGCTGGGCGGGCTGTCTGTGCCGGGGCGGCCTGGCGGACGTGCCCTGGTGCCGGGTGTGCTCTCACTTTACCGATGGCGAAAATTCGCTGAAATCCGACTGTTTATCGCGCGTCGCAACGGACGTCTTGGGTTTAACGGGCGTCTTCGGTTTGTCGGGCAGGGACTTCTTGAATATGAAGGAGAAAGCTGTGGTTCCCAAGAATGAGAACGAAAGCACTCGTCTCGGCAGCCCGCTGCACCGGCGGTCGTTCCTGAACGGCTCCATCGCCGCGGCGGTGACAGCCACGTCCCTGGGGGGCGCCACGGCGGTGCAGGCGGCGAACGCCGAACCGGCGCTGAAGGAACCGGTACTGGAGGCGGGGGCCGGCCGGGCCGCGATCGACATCCCGTCCTCACTCCTGCCGCTCGACGGTTTCACGACGGTCCACGACGACCTCTACGTGCGGATCCTCCTGCTGGAGAACGGCTCGCGGCGCGTCGCTCTCGCCGTGCTGGACCTGACGTCGATCAGCGCTGAGGCGATCGCCGCGATGAGGACGGCCATCGCGAAGGCGTCCGGCGTGGCGACGGCCGACATCGTCGTGACCGTGACGCACACGTTCTCCGCCCCGCACGTGCAGGCGACCACCACGTCGACGGCAGCGGCTCAGTACGTGCAGCAGATCACGACCGCTACCGCGACCGCGATCGCGGCGGCGGTCGCGGGGCTCAAGCCCGCGCGGGTCGGCTTCGGCACCGGCACCTGCGACGTCAACGTCAACCGGGACGTCCTCACCGACGACGGCTGGTGGCTCGGCACCGGTGAGAGGGGCTCGTCCGACAAGAGCGTGGGCGTCACCCGCCTCGACGACCTGGACGGCAACCCCATCGCCGTCCTCATCAACTACAGCGTCCAGTCCTCGGTCATGATGGAGTCGGTCATGGCAAGCGGCGACCTGCCGATCACGGCCGACCTGGCGGGCGCTGCGGTGCAGCACGTGGAGAAGCAGTACGACGGCGACGCCGTCGGGTTCTTCCTGGTCGGCTCCTGCGGGGACCAGTCACCGGCGTTCAGGTCGAAGCGGTACACCATCGACAAGGACAAGAAGTGGTCCCAGGTCGATGCCCAGGACGCCGGCTGGCTGCTTCTCACGGTGCAGGGCGAGCGGCTGGGCACCGAGGCCGTCCGGGTCAGCGAGACCATCAAGACCTCCGGCGGCGGTTCGGGCTCGACGGTGCGCCTGCTCACCGACACCGTCACGGTCGGCACGATGGCGATGGGACACCCGACGGGACCGACGAAGACGTACGACTTCACCCCGAACGCCACGGCCGACGTGCCGGTCTGGGTTCTCCAGGTCGGCAGCGGCGTGTTCGTGGGGGTGGAACCGGAGCTGTCCACCGACACCGCGCTGGCCGTCAAGAAGCACTCGCCGTTCCCGCACACCGCCGTCATGTCGATGCTCGAAGGCGGCTCGAAGAACATGGCCGAGGCGCAGAGCTACGCGCGGATCACGTACGAGGCGATGGACTCGTCGTACGCCCAGGGCTCGGCCGAGACGGTCGCGGCGAAGATCGGCACCATGCTGCACTCCCTGCGCGACTGACCCCGCCTGCCGCCTGCCCCGTCCGCCCTGTCGGACAGCGCCGACCGGAACCGGGACGGACAACGTCGAAGGGCCCCACCGCGAACGGTGGGGCCCTTCGACATCGTGCCCGGTGAGGCACTGGCGGAGGATACGAGATTCGAACTCGTGAGGGGTTGCCCCCAACACGCTTTCCAAGCGTGCGCCCTAGGCCTCTAGGCGAATCCTCCGCGGCAAACAATACAAGACGTTGAGGAGTGCTCGCGAACTCGTTCCCCCCTCCCGGATCAGGTACTCTGTGCGGAGCCCCTCACGTGGCGCTATCTGACTGAACTCCCCCAGGGCCGGAAGGCAGCAAGGGTAGGTTGGCTCTGGCGGGTGCGTGGGGGGCGCTTGCGTTCGCGGGGCGGGATGCGGCACGGGGTCCGGCCGCCGGGGGCCCGGGGCTCGGTGAGCGGTCCTTGTTGTCAGTGGGCGCCTATAACCTCGTATGTGTGTCGTCTCTCGCGCTGTACCGCCGTTATCGCCCGGAGTCGTTCGCCGAGGTCATCGGGCAGGAGCATGTCACCGACCCGTTGCAGCAGGCGCTGCGGAACAACCGGGTCAATCACGCGTACCTGTTCAGCGGTCCGCGCGGGTGCGGCAAGACGACCAGTGCGCGGATTCTGGCCCGGTGTCTGAACTGCGAGCAGGGGCCGACGCCGACTCCTTGCGGGGAGTGCCAGTCCTGCAAGGACCTCGCGCGCAACGGGCCGGGGTCGATCGACGTCATCGAGATCGACGCCGCCTCGCACGGTGGTGTCGACGACGCTCGTGACCTGCGGGAAAAGGCCTTCTTCGGGCCGGCGAGCAGTCGGTACAAGATCTACATCATCGACGAGGCCCACATGGTCACCCCGGCGGGCTTCAACGCCCTGCTGAAGGTGGTCGAGGAGCCGCCCGAGCACCTCAAGTTCATCTTCGCCACGACCGAGCCCGAGAAGGTCATCGGGACGATTCGGTCGCGGACCCACCACTATCCGTTCCGGCTCGTGCCGCCGGGGACCCTGCGGGGGTACCTGGGCGAGGTCTGCGGGCGTGAGGGCATTCCCGTCGAGGACGGCGTGCTGCCGCTGGTCGTGCGGGCCGGCGCCGGCTCCGTGCGTGACTCCATGTCCGTCATGGATCAGCTCCTCGCGGGGGCGAGCACCGACGGTGTGACATACGCCATGGCCACCTCCCTGCTGGGTTACACGGACGGGTCGTTGCTGGACTCCGTGGTCGAGGCGTTCGCCGCGGGCGACGGCGCCGCGGCCTTCGAGATCGTGGACCGCGTCATCGAGGGGGGCAACGATCCCCGGAGGTTCGTCGCGGACCTGCTGGAGCGGCTGCGCGATCTGGTGATCCTGGCCGCCGTTCCCGACGCCGCCGAGAAGGGGCTCATCGACGCCCCGTCGGATGTCGTCGAGCGCATGCAGGCCCAGGCCGGGGTCTTCGGCGCCGCCGAGTTGAGCCGCGCCGCCGATCTCGTCAACGAGGGGCTGACGGAGATGCGCGGCGCCACCTCGCCGCGACTCCAGCTCGAGCTCATCTGCGCGCGCGTGCTCCTGCCCGCGGCGTACGGGGACGAGCGATCCGTCATGGCCCGTCTGGACCGTATCGAGCGCGGGGTGAACTTCTCCGGTACCGGCGCGGGTGCCCCCGCCATGGGGTACGTACCCGGCCCCGAAGTGCATGGAGGGGCTCCGGCGGGCGCTCCGATGGTTCCGCCGGGCGGCGGGGTCGCCGCGGCCCGGGCCGCGGCGCGAGCGACGGGACCCGGCGGGCAGGGAGCGGCGAACGAGGGGTACGGGGCCGGTGGTGCGGGAGGTGCCGGCGGGGTTGTTGCGGCACCGGGTGCGGGGGCTGCTCCTGCCTCGGCCCCGGCACCCGCTCCGGGTCCCGCGGCTGCCGCTGCCTCGCCCGCGGCTCCTCCGGCTGCCGCCACGGCCCCTCCGGCTGCCGCTACGGCTCCGCCCGTGCCCCCGTCCGGAGCCGCGCCCGGCGCCTGGCCCACCGCGACGGCCGTGGGCAGCGGTCGGCGTCCGGGCGGCTGGCCGACCGCGACACCCGCGGGCGGGGGACAGGCCCCCGCCGCGGCCGGCGCACCAGCGCCTGCGCCGACGGCGTCCACTCCCGCCCCCGGATCGGGCCCGGGCCCCGGCCCTGCCTCCGCGCCGGTCCCCGCCGCCGGAGGCGTCGACCCCCGCATGCTCTGGCCGAACATCCTGGAGGCCGTGAAGAACCGCCGCCGCTTCACCTGGATCCTGCTCAGTCAGAACGCGCAGGTCACCGGTTACGACGGCACGACCCTGCAGATCGGCTTCGTCAACGCGGGTGCGCGCGACAACTTCGCGAGCAGCGGCAGCGAGGAAGTCCTGAAGCAGGCGTTGTCCGAACAGTTCAACGTGCAGTGGAAGATCGAGGCGATCGTCGACACCTCCGGTGGCTCGGCACCGCCACCGATGTCGGCCTCCGGCCCTGGTCCCGGGTTCGGCGGCAGCGGCGGCTACGGCGCTGGTGGTGGCGGCGGTCACGGCGGAGCTCCGGCCGGCTCGCGCCCCTCCCCCCAGCAGCCCCCGGCCCCGGCTCCGCGCCCCGCCGCGCCGCAGGGCCCGCCCGCGGGCCAGGCCTCGGCCGCGCCCGCCTCCACGCCTGCCCCACCACCCCCCGCCGCCTACGAGCCGCCTCCGGTGGCCCCCGAGGACGACATCCCCGAGGACGACGACCCCGACCTCGACGAGTCCGCCCTCTCGGGCCACGACCTGATCGTCCGCGAACTCGGCGCGACGGTGGTGGAGGAGTTCTCCAACGAGTGAACACCCGGGCCTCTCTCGGAGGATCGCACCAACTCTCCCCACCCCCTGCTTCGGAAGCCCCCACAAAGGCACCCGGCCCCGACGGTTAGGCTGACCCCGTGAAGGTCCTCGTCATCGGTAGTGGCGCCCGCGAACACGCCCTGTGCCGTTCCCTGTCCCTCGACCCCGACGTCACCGCCCTGCACTGCGCCCCCGGGAACGCAGGCATCGCGGAGACGGCCGAGCTGCACCCGGTCGACGCCCTCGACGGCGCCGCCGTGGCCGCGCTGGCCACGGAGCTCGGCGCCGAGCTGGTGATCGTGGGCCCGGAGGCGCCGCTCGTCGCCGGGGTCGCCGACGCCGTGCGCGCGGCCGGCATTCCCTGCTTCGGCCCCTCCGAGGAGGCCGCGCAGCTGGAAGGCTCCAAGGCCTTCGCCAAGGATGTGATGGCGGGGGCGGGCGTCCCCACGGCACGTTCGTATGTCTGCACGACGCCCGAGGAGGTCGACGAGGCGCTGGACGCCTTCGGCGCCCCGTACGTCGTGAAGGACGACGGACTCGCGGCCGGCAAGGGTGTCGTCGTGACCGACGACCTCGAGAAGGCCCGCGCGCACGCCATCGCCTGCGACCGCGTCGTCATCGAGGAGTTCCTCGACGGCCCCGAGGTCTCCCTCTTCGCGATCACCGATGGCGAGACGGTCGTCCCGCTCCAGCCCGCCCAGGACTTCAAGCGCGCGCTGGACGGCGACGAGGGACCGAACACCGGCGGCATGGGTGCGTACTCGCCCCTCCCGTGGGCGGACCCGAAGCTGGTCGAGGAGGTCATGGAGACCGTCCTCCAGCCGACCGTCGACGAGCTGCGCCGCCGCGGCACCCCGTTCTCCGGCCTTCTCTACGCGGGTCTGGCGATCACGAGCCGCGGTGTACGGGTGATCGAGTTCAACGCCCGGTTCGGCGACCCGGAGACCCAGGTGGTCCTGGCCCGGCTGAAGACCCCGCTCGCGGGCGTCCTGCTCGCCGCCGCCAAGGGCACCCTCGCCGATCTGGCGCCGCTGCGCTGGAGCGACGACGCGGCGGTCACCGTGGTCGTGGCCTCCCACAACTACCCCGACACCCCGCGCACCGGCGACCCGATCACCGGGCTCGACGAGGTGACGGCGCTGGACGCCCCGCACGCGTACGTCCTGCACGCCGGGACGAAGCACGACGGCGGCGCGGTCGTCAGTGCGGGCGGCCGGGTGCTCTCCGTCACGGCGACCGGCACCGACCTCACCGAGGCCCGCGCCCGCGCGTACGCGGCGGTCGCCCGCATCGGTCTCGACGGTTCGCAGCACCGTACGGACATCGCGGCAAAGGCGGCGGCGGACGCCACGACCGAGGCCACGACCGAGGCGTAAAGCCCCTGACGGAGGCGTAGCCCCACCCCCGCACGCACCACCAGGCCCCGGATTCTGTATGGAATCCGGGGCCTGATCCTTGCCCACGGTCATCCACCTTTCCCCAAAGCCATTCCATCGAGTGAGCGATGCCCCATCCGGCTGACGGGGGCCGAGGCCCCAACTAGGGTGCGGCGAAAGCGTTCCGGCACTTGGCCCACCGGCATTGCGATGTCGGTGGTGGGTGCCACAGTGGGGGAGTGAGCAACACCAGGGCATCCTTCGGCGCGGGCTGCGAGACAGCCCGGGCCGGGCCGACAGCAGGGGGTGACATCCGGTCGTGACCGGTATGGGTGTGGAGGTGGGCGCGCAGGCCGCGCGCTCCCGGGCGCTCGCCGTGCTGCGTATCCGCAGCAGGGCGCTGGCCGTCGCCCTGCTGCCCGCGGCCGTCGCCGTCGTGCTGCTCGTCGGCGGCTCGACCGGGCACATCACCGGCGGAAGCTGGCCCGTCACGCGCTGGATCGTGACGGTCCTCGCCGTCGTCGTGCTGCTCGCCGCCGCGGGCATCGCGCTCGTCGTCGCCCGCGCACGGCCCGCCGTGAGCCCCACGGTCCCGATCGCGGAGGCGTCCGCTCCCGACCTCTACCGCCTGGTCCGGGACCTGGCCGACCGCCTCGACGTCCCGCCGCCCTCGGCGATAGCGCTGACCCCGGACTGCGACAGCTGGCTGGAGGACCGCACCCACCCGGCGCACGGGCCGCCGCCACCCGAGCACCGCGACGAAATAGCGGGCGCACGAGGGGTAGGAGGCGGAGCCGGGCGTTCCCGCCGGGCCCCCGCGGCTCCCGTCCTCGTCATCGGCTCGCCCTTCCTGTGGTGGATGCGGGTCGGGGAGCTGCGCGCGGTCCTCGCCCCGGTCGTCGCCGGTACGGGCCCTTCGGCCCACCCCGACATAGCCGCGGCCCGCCGTTTCGTACGGGGTCTGGACGCGGCCGTGGCCGTGACCTCCGAGCCCGCCCGCGGCCCCCTGGTCCGCACGGTCCTCGCCGGTGTCGGCTGGGTGACCCGCCTGCTGCTGCGCAGCTGTCGGGGTCATGCGGCCGAGATGGAACGGGGAGTGGCCGCCGCGGCGGCCGAGCGTGCACAGGCTGTGGACTACGGTCTGCGGATCGTCGCCCAGGAACAGGTCGGCCTGGCGTACGCGGGCTGGGACCGGCTGCTGACCCGGGTCGCGCTGCCCGCCTGGCGGATGGGCCGCTGGCCGTCCCGGCTGGACGCGGGTGTCGTCGCGGCCCTCACCGAGCTGTCGCGCCGTGACCGGCTGGCCGAGGGCTTCGCCTCCCGCCTCGGCGAGCGTCCCGCCTGCGACCTGCTCGAAGAGCCCGGCTCGGTGGACGAGGCGGCCTCGCTCCTCGCCGCGCGCCTCTTCCACGGCGGGCCCGCGGAGCCCGGGCCCGACTGGGCGCCGGTGGACTGGCAGGAGTATCCGGACGAGGTGGTCGACCGCACCTGGCGCACCGAAGCGGCCCGGCTGCACCGGGTGCTGGACGCACTGGGCGTCCGCCACCCCACGGATCCGACCCAGCCCGACCAGGGCGGTCCGACGCTGGCACGCGTGCTCGACCATCTGACCGCGTCGGCCACGGACGACGCCGGCCTCTCCATCGATCGGCGCGAGGCGTACGAGGAGAGGGGCACGGGAGTGAGCCTGAACGAGGTCGAGGTGGAGGTGGAGGCCGAGGAGGAGGTCGGGGAGGACGGCGAGCCCGTGCTCGGAAGCGAGCGGACGGCGGCGCTCGCGGCCGGGCTCAGCGCGGAGCTGGCCCGTGAGGAGGCGGCGGCGCCGGCCGTCGTGTCCGGGCCGAGCGGGGGCGCGGAGCAGCCGGGCCCCGACTGGTCGTTCTGGGACGACGGGCTGCTGCCGCTCTTCCCGCTCCAGCCGCCGCGCAGTGGGCGTGAGCTGTTGGCCGACCATGTCACCGCGATGGTCTGTTGTGCGGCGATGGACACCGCCGGGGCGGCGCCGGGGCTCGACTGGCTCGACGGACCCGCCCTTCTCGTCGACGGGGTGCGGGCCGCGGATCTGGGGCCGCGGATCCTGACCCTCGTCGAGGACGGTGACCCGGAGCCTCTCCGGGACTGGCTCCGCCACCTGGGCGTCCGCCCCGAGAAACCGGTCCGCCTGGTCTGACACCGCCACCACCGTCCCTGCTCCCAGCCGCCCGTATCCGCCTCCAGGACCGGAGAACCGCGTTCCGTTCACGTCAATTCGCGACGAACGGTGACGGAGTGCGTGCGTAATGTGATGTGCTGGGACCGATCGCGTGCAGGGCAGAGGCTTACAGAACCGACGGGGGCACGAGGGAGGGGAGCAGGCATGGGGTCGGAGCAGATCCGCCGCTGGGAGTCGGGCGCACTCGCGCACGCCGTGACGGACCCCTTCGGCCAGGGCCCCGTTCCCTGGCTCAGGGGCGACGAGCAGTACTTCGACGACACCGGCCATGTCGTCCCGTGGTACATCGATCACATTGATCATGCCGATCAGACAGGTCGGGCCGGTCAGGCGGGTCAGTCCGGGGGCCCCGGTGGCTCCGCCACCCTCCAGGGCTCGCGCAGGCCCCCCATCCCCCACCCCCGCGCCGGCGGTCCCCGCCCGGCCGACGACGTGCACCGCCAGATCAAGGGCTTCGCCTCCAACGGAGCGGCCGCGCCGGGCGAGGCCATCGATTTCCACGTCACCGTCGACCCGCCCCAGGAATTCAGCGTCGACATCTACCGCATCGGGCACTACGGAGGCGACGGGGCCAGCAAGATCACCACCAGCCCCCGCCTGTCGGGCATCGTCCAGCCGCCACCCCTCACCGCCGACAGAACAGTCTCCTGCCATCACTGGTGGCTCTCCTGGCGGCTGCAGATCCCGAGCTACTGGAACATCGGCGCGTACGTGGCCGTACTCACCACCGCCGACGGCTACCGCTCCCACGTTCCCTTCACCGTCCGCGACAACCACCCCGCGGACCTTCTCCTCCTGCTCCCGGACATCACCTGGCAGGCGTACAACCTCTATCCGGAGGACGGGCACACCGGTGCCAGCCTCTACCACGCCTGGGACGAGAACGGCCGTCTGCTGGGCGAGTCCGAGGCCGCGACGACGGTCTCCTTCGACCGCCCGTACGCCGGTGCGGGCCTCCCCCTCCACGTCGGCCACGCCTACGACTTCATCCGCTGGGCCGAGCGCTACGGCTACGACATCGCCTACGCCGACGCCCGCGACCTGCACGCCGGCCGCGTCGACCCCACCCGTTACCGCGGCCTGGTCTTCCCGGGGCACGACGAGTACTGGTCGTCGGCCATGCGCCGCACCGTGGAACTCGCCCGCGAAAGCGGCACCTCCCTGGTCTTCCTCTCCGCCAACACCATGTACTGGCAGGTGGAGTTGGCCCCGTCCCCGTCCGGCGTCGCCGACCGTCTGCTGACCTGCCGCAAACGCAGAGGCCCGGGAAGGCCGGCGCTGTGGCGCGAGATCGACCGTCCCGAGCAGCAGCTCATCGGCATCCAGTACGCGGGCAGGGTCCCGGAACCCCACCCCCTGGTCGTGCGCAACGCCGACCACTGGCTGTGGGAGGCGAGCGGCGCACAGGAAGGCGACGAACTCGACGGCATGGTCGCGGGCGAGGCCGACCGCTACTTCCCGCGCACCCCGCTGCCCGAGCACCAGGGCCGCATCCTCCTCGCCCACTCCCCGTACCAGGACAGCGAGGGCGCCACCCGCCACCAGGAGACCTCCCTCTACCGCGCCCCCTCCGGCGCCCTGGTCTTCGCGGCCGGGACGTTCGCCTGGTCCCCGGCTCTGGACCGCCCCGGCCACGTCGACGCACGTATCCAGCGAGCCACCGCGAACCTCCTGGACCGCATCTGCAAACGCGACTGAGAACGCGCACCCCGCACGACCACCACGGGCCCCAGCCCACCCCCCTGGCCAAAGCCGCTCCCCGAATACGGGAGAATCGAGCCACTTGGCCCACCCGTCGCCCACCACCCCCCTATTCGGGCCCTACGGGCGTCCCTTTTTCTTCAACCACGGGGAGGAACCGTGTCCGGATTCGTCGAAAAGCCCGAGCCCCTCCAGGTCCCGGGTCTGGTGCATCTGCACACCGGCAAGGTGCGCGACCTGTACCAGAACGAGGCGGGCGACCTCGTGATGATCGCCAGTGACCGCATGTCCGCCTACGACTGGGTGCTTCCCACCGAGATCCCCGACAAGGGCCGGGTCCTCACCCAGCTCTCGCTGTGGTGGTTCGACAAGCTGGCCGACCTGGTCCCCAACCATGTGCTGAGCACCGAGCTCCCGCCGGGCGCCCCCGCCGACTGGGAGGGCCGCACCCTCATCTGCAAGTCCCTGCGGATGACGCCGGTCGAGTGTGTCGCGCGCGGCTATCTCACCGGCTCGGGCCTCGTCGAGTACGTCGAGTCCCGCACGGTCTGCGGCCTCGCCCTCCCCGAGGGCCTCGTCGACGGCTCGGAACTCCCCGCGCCGATCTTCACCCCCGCCACCAAGGCCGCGGTCGGCGAGCACGACGAGAACGTGTCGTACGAGGAGGTCGCCCGCCAGGTCGGCGCCGAGACGGCGGCCCAGCTGCGTCAGACGACCCTCGCCGTCTACGACCGCGCCCGTGACATCGCGCGTGAGCGCGGGATCATCCTCGCGGACACCAAGTTCGAGTTCGGCTACGAGGGCGAGACGCTCGTCCTCGCCGACGAGGTGCTGACCCCGGACTCCTCCCGCTTCTGGCCCGCCGACGAGTGGGAGCCGGGCCACGCCCAGCCCTCCTTCGACAAGCAGTTCGTCCGCGACTGGCTGACGTCTGACGAGTCGGGCTGGGACCGCAAGAGCGAGCAGCCCCCGCCGCCGCTGCCGCAGCACATCGTGGACGCGACCAGCGCCAAGTACATCGAGGCGTACGAGCGCCTGACCGGCACCAGCTGGAGCTG
This sequence comes from Streptomyces sp. NPDC058086, assembly GCF_042885015.1. Taxonomy (NCBI): domain Bacteria; kingdom Bacillati; phylum Actinomycetota; class Actinomycetes; order Kitasatosporales; family Streptomycetaceae; genus Streptomyces; species Streptomyces sp. NPDC058086. The sequence goes on from NZ_JBHVST010000075.1 coordinate 33,533, forward strand.
AGGACGCGAAGGAGCACACGAAGAAGCCCCCGACCCTGAAGGGCCGGGGGCTTCTTTCTCTGAGCGGACGACCAGGTTCGAACTGGCGACCTCAACCTTGGCAAGGTTGCGCTCTACCAACTGAGCTACGTCCGCATGCGCTGTGGTGCGAGACCAACTATACCCAACCTCGCTCCCGTGCGAGACGCACCGCCGCGTGACGGTTCTCCGCCCCCAGCTTCGAGACGGCCGACGAAAGATAGTTGCGTACCGTCCCCTGGGACAGCGCCGCCCGCTCCGCGATCTCCGCGACGGGCGCCCCGTCGGCGGCGAACTCGAGCACCTCGGCCTCGCGCGCGGTCAGCGGCGAGTCCCCGGCGGAGATCGCGTCCGCGGCCAATTCCGGGTCCACATAGCGGTTTCCCGCATGGACGGTACGAATGATCTCCGCGAGCCGCCGTGCGCTGACCGTCTTCGGGACGAACCCGCGCACACCTGCCGCAAGCGCTCGCTTCAGATGCCCCGGCCGCCCATGACTCGTCACGATCAGCACCTGGCAGCCGGGCAGTTCGGCCCGCAGCGATGTGGCCACCCTCACACCGTCCGCCCCCGGCATCTGCAGATCCAGGACGGCGACATCGGGTTCGTGCGCCAGCGCCATCGCCAGCGCCTCGGGCCCGGTCGCGGCCTCGGCGACCACCACGAGGTCGTCCTCCAGTCCCAGCAGCGCGGCGAGCGCACCCCTGATCAGGTGCTCGTCGTCGGCGAGCAACAGCCGCACGGGCGGGGCAGACGGGACAGGTGGGGTGGATGAGGCGGGTGGGGTGGATGTCATGAGGTGACCTCACTCACGGGGTGGGGGACGGGCGGCGGCGAGCCACCCGGTTCCGGGGCCGGAGCCGGTTCCGGGACCGAGGCAGGGGGCAGCGGCACCTCGGCGGTCAGGCGGAACAGGTCACCCCCGGCAGGCCCGGCCCGCAGCACCCCGTCCACCTCCCTGAGCCGCTCCCGCAGCCCGGCGAGCCCGGACCCCCGTCCCGGCTCGGCGGCGGCGGGTCCGGTACGGGACCCCGTACCGGTACCGGGCGCCCCGTCGTTCTCGACGGTGAGGGTCACCCGGCCCTCCGTCACCCGCAGGGACACCGCGCACCTTCCGGCGTCCCCGTGCCGCAGCACGTTCGTCGTCGCCTCCCGTACGACCCAGCCGAGCGCGGACTGGATCTCCGCGGGCAGTCCGGTCACCGGGCCGCTGACCTCGCAGTCGATGCCCGCGGCCGTCAACACGCCCTGCGCGCCCGCGAGTTCGGTCCGGAGATCGGCCTCGCGGTAGCCGCGTACGACCTCGCGGACCTCCCGCTGCGTCTCCCGCGCTATCCGCTGGACCTCGATCATCTGCTCCACGGCCTCCGGCCGCCCGCGCCGGGCCAGTTGCACGGCGAGCTCGCTCTTCAGCGCGACCACCGCCAGGTTGCGGCCCATCACGTCGTGCAGATCGCGCCCGAAGCGCAGCCGTTCCTCGGCGACCGCGAGCCGGGCCCGGGTCTCGCGGGCCTCGTCGAGTTCGTAGACGGCGTTCAGCAGCCAGACGGAGAAGGCGGAGGTGAAGGTGAAGAAACCGGCGGCGAGGACGACCGCACCGGCGGCGACGGCGGCGCCGGTCGCGGGGACACCCGCCGGGACGGCCACGGCGCCGGCGCCCAGGGCGGTGCCGAGCACGCCGTACACCATGCGTCGTGTCTCGCGCACCGCGAGTGCCAGGGTGCCGATCCCGAACGACAGGACGCCGACGAACACCGTTGCCGCCGCCGCCCCGTTGTCCGCGCCGCGCGGGCCGTGCAGGGAGACGATCAGACTCACGACGGCGATCACCACGGTGGCGGTGCCCAGCGCCCAGAGCAGCCGTACCGGCAGGGGGCGGCGGCCGCGGGTCCAGTCCAGGGTCAGCGAGGCGGTCACCGCGACGAGCGCGGCGTGCGCGCTCACCAGCAGGAACAGGATCCAGTTCACCGGGGCGGGCACATATCCGAAGGCCGGCAGCGCGAAGGTGGCGACCTCGACGAACGGAAAGGTGTGGAACGACCACCGTGTGTACGTCTCGACCTTCGCCGGCGTGCTCTTGCCGCGCCACCAGCCATCGCGCCCGCCCATGCCCACCACCAAGTCCCTGGTCAACGCCGCGGCTCCCAGCGGAACCACCGCCGTACAGCAAACACCGCGAGGACGATCCAGGCCACCGCCGTCCCGAGCGCGCCCAGGGTGTCGTGCGCGGAGAGGCCGCCGGTCCAGCCGCCGCGAATCAGCGTGATCACCGGGGTCAGGGGCAGCAGTTCGCAGGCCGAGGCCAGCTGGTCCGGCATGACCTGGAGGGGGAAGAAGGTGCCGGAACCGAACAGCGACACCAGCATCAAGGGCATGGTGGCGACCTGGGCACCCTCCACGCTCTTGCTGAAGTTCGCCGTGATCGCCGCGAGCGGGGGCCACATCGCCAGGCCCAGGAGCAGCCCCAGGACGGCGAGATGGGGTGCCCGGGGCGCGCCGACGTCCAGCAGCGCGGCGCACGCGACCGTCAGGACCAGGCACTGCACCAGGCCGATCGCGACCGAGGGCAGGGCCGCGCCCGCGAGGATCTCCGCGTCCCGCAGCTCCCCGGTGCGCAGCCGTTTGAGGACGAGCTCCTCGCGGCGGGCCGCGTACACGCTCACCAGCGAGCTGTAGACCGCGAAGAGGAGTGAGAAGCCGACGGAGGACGGCAGGACGACCGAGCCGACCGAGAGCCCGGTGCCCTTCAGGTCCATCTGGTCGACCGTCGAGCGGAGGCTGAACGGCAAGAGCAGCGGCATGAACACGGCGGCGGCGAGGGTCGCCTTCGAGCGGCCCAGCAGGGTCAGTTCGGCACGCGCCAGGGCGGCCATCCGCCCCGCGGCCGTCGTCGTACCCGTGCCCGTACCCGTATCCGCACCCGCACCGGATTGCCCGGTCGCCGGAACTGTCGCGCTCATGCCACCGTCCCCCTTTCCTGCTCCCGCACACCCGCACCCGCACCCGGCGCATCCGCACCCCGTACATCCGCGTCCCGCACACCCGCGCCCCGGCCCGCAGCGTCCCGCGCTATCCGCAGGAACGCCTCCTCCAGCGAGGCCGACCGCACATCGAGCCCCCGCAGCTCGACCTGCTTCTGGTGGGCCCACACGAGCAGCGCGGTGGCGGTGCGCTGGAGCTCGTCGGTGCGCAGCCTGACGGCGCGGCCCACCGTCTCGTGATCGGTCACGCCGAGCCCGGCGAGCGGGGGCAGGTCTCCGAGGAAGTAGCCGTCGGGCAGTTCGAAGGAGATCCGGGACGGTGAGGAAGCGGTCACTTCGGCGGGGGTGCCGGAGGCCGCGATGTGCCCTTCGTGGAGGACCGCGAGCCGGTCGGCCAGCTCCTCCGCCTCTTGCAGGTAGTGCGTGGTCAGCACCACGGTCGTGCCGCCGTCGCGCAGCTCGCGCACCAACTCCCAGGTGTCCCGGCGTCCTTCGGCGTCCAGGCCGGTCGTCGGCTCGTCGAGGAAGAGGACCTCGGGGCGGCCGAGGAGCGCGAGGGCCAGGTCCAGGCGCCGTTTCTCGCCCCCGGACAGCTGCTTCACCCGTACCCCGGACCGCCGGGTGAGCCCGACCATCTCCAGGGCCTGAGCGGTGGGCCGGGCTCCGCTCGTGCAGCCCGCCCACATCCGTACGGTCTCCGCGACCGTCAGCTCGGAGGGGAAGCCGCCCTCCTGCAGCATCACGCCGATCCGGGGCCGGACGGCCGCGCGCTCCTCGTACGGATCGTGTCCGAGGACCCGCACCCGGCCGGCCGCCGGAGGAGCGAGGCCCTCCAGCAGCTCGACGGTGGAGGTCTTGCCCGCGCCGTTGGTCCCCAGCAGCGCGAAGAGCTCACCGCGGCCCACGGAGAAGGTGATTCCGCGCACGGCCTCGAAATCTCCGCCGGCTCCCCGGTCTCCCCCGTACACGCGCCGCAGATCAGTGACCTCGATCACGTCATCTCGCTCGTTCGTGTTCATGAAATCAGCGTCCCCGCGGACGGGACCCGACAGCAGTGCGCGGTGTCATCACTCCGCATGACAAATGTCAGGGGACGGTCGTGCGCGCACACGAGAAAGACCCCGGTCGATGACCGGGGTCTTTGCTTCCTGGAGCGGACGACGAGGCTCGAACTCGCGACCTCAACCTTGGCAAGGTTGCGCTCTACCAACTGAGCTACGTCCGCATTGCCGCCGACCAGCTTTCACCGGTCGGTGCGAGCACCACCTTACCTGATCCACAAGAGTGGTCGGTAAGGGCTGCAGAGCGGGTGACAGGAATTGCACACTGCGCCTTCCCCCTGGAAGGGGGATGTTCTGCTACTGAACTACACCCGCGTGACTCCTTGGGGTCCGGCTTTTTCGGCCTTGCCCCTCGGCGTGCTCCAGACTCTAGCTGATCAGCGGGGGGTCAGCGCAAGTCGGTTGCGCGCGGGGGCGGATGGCCGGCCGGAGCGGGGCCCCGGCGAGCCGGCCGGAGCGGGAGCCCGGCGAGCCGGCCGCCGGAGCCTCGCATTCAGTGCGCCTCGGCGAACGCCTCGTAGACCTTCTTGGGGATGCGGCCGCGCGGGGGGACGTCCAGCTTGTTGGAGCGGGCCCAGGCGCGGACGGCGGCCGGGTCGGGGGTCAACGCGGTGTGCGTGTACGCCTTCCCGGACTTCGACTGCTTGCGGCCGGCCTCGAGGTAGGGCGCGAGGGCCTTACGCAGTTTCTTGGCATTGGTTGGATTGAGGTCGATCTCGTACGACTTGCCGTCGAGTCCGAAGGCGATCGTCTCCGCCGCTTCCGAGCCGTCGATGTCGTCAAAGAGAGTGACCACGACACGCTGCGCCACGAATATCGGTCCCTTCGTGCGGCACCTCTGCGATCACACCCCATGACGTGCGTGGACGTCACGGAGTTGTCGGGGAGATGTCGACTGTCCGGCTGTTATTGGGCAAAGTATCGGCTATTGCCAATTCATTTGTACAGTGCCGAGCATTGCATTGTGAAGCCCGACTAAAACCTTCCGCGTGTCCGAAGGTAATGGGGCCCCGCCGCTCTTCTGCGATTTTTCCCAGGATTTTCCGTGCAGGCCCCCGCGTCGATGCGGGATCGTGATCGGGCTCACGTAGGATTCTACGAATCTACGCGGGTAGAAATTTTGTACGGGTAGTCTGAAGGGACCTGCTCAGCACCACACACCGGGAGTGCCAGTGGCACGCGTCGTAGTCGACGTCATGCTCAAGCCGGAGATCCTCGACCCCCAGGGCCAGGCGGTGCAGCGTGCACTGCCGCGCCTCGGTTTCGAAGGTCTCTCCGACGTACGTCAGGGAAAGCGATTCGAACTGGAAGTGGACGGACCGGTGGACGACGCCGCGCTCGCCCGCATCCATGAACTGGCGGAATCCTTCCTCGCCAACACCGTGATCGAGGACTTCACCGTCAAGGTCGAGGAAGTCGCGGAGGCAGGAAAGTGACCGCTCGTATTGGAGTCGTCACCTTTCCCGGCAGCCTCGACGACCGGGACACGCAGCGTGCGATCAAGCTCGCCGGTGCCGAACCCGTCGCCCTCTGGCACAAGGACAAGGACCTCAAGCAGGTCGACGCCGTGGTGCTGCCCGGCGGTTTCTCGTACGGCGACTATCTCCGGGCCGGTGCCATCTCGCGCTTCTCGCCCGTGATGGAGACCGTGATCGAGCAGGCGAAGTCCGGAATGCCCGTCCTCGGCATCTGCAACGGCTTCCAGGTCCTCACCGAGGCGCACCTTCTCCCCGGCGCGATGCTCGGCAACAACCACCTCCACTTCATCTGCCGCGACCAGAAGCTGCGGGTGGAGAACGCGGAGACGTCCTGGACGGCCGACTACGAGTCCGGCCAGGAGATCCACATCCCGCTGAAGAACATGGACGGGCGGTACGTCGCCGACGAGCACACGCTCGACATGCTGGAGGCGGAGGGCCGGGTCGTCTTCCGTTACGTCGACTTCAACCCCAACGGCTCCCTCCGGGACATCGCGGGCATCACGAACGAGGCCGGGAACGTGGTCGGTCTCATGCCGCACCCCGAGCACGCCGTCGAGACCCTGGTCGGGTCCGGCCGTACCGACGGCCTCCCCTTCTTCACCTCGATCCTCAAGAAGCTGGTCAACGCATGAGCCGCACGCCTCTGGACACGGTCGAGAACGCGGCCGCGACCCCCGACGTCGAGCTGCCCTGGGCCGAACTGGGCCTGAAGAAGGACGAGTACGAGCGGGTCGTCGAGATCCTCGGCCGCCGCCCGACCGGCGCCGAGCTCGCCATGTACTCCGTCATGTGGTCCGAGCACTGCTCGTACAAGTCCTCGAAGGTTCACCTCCGCCAGTTCGGCGAGAAGGCCCCGCAGTCCGACGCCCTGCTCGTCGGCATCGGCGAGAACGCCGGTGTCGTCGACGTCGGCCAGGGCTACGCCGTCACCTTCAAGGTCGAGTCGCACAACCACCCGTCGTACGTCGAGCCCTACCAGGGAGCGGCCACCGGCGTCGGCGGCATCGTGCGCGACATCATCGCGATGGGCGCCCGCCCGGTCGCCGTCGTCGACCCGCTGCGCTTCGGCGCCGCCGACCACCCCGACACCAAGCGCGTCCTGCCGGGCGTCGTCGCGGGCATCGGCGGCTACGGCAACTGTCTCGGTCTGCCCAACATCGGCGGCGAGGTCGTCTTCGACGCCTGCTACCAGGGCAACCCCCTCGTCAACGCCGGTGCCATCGGTGTCATGAAGCACGAGGACATCCACCTCGCGAAGGCGTCCGGCACGGGCAACAAGGTCATCCTGTACGGGGCCCGCACGGGCGGCGACGGCATCGGCGGCGCCTCCATCCTGGCGAGTGAGACCTTCGACGACGCCAAGCCGTCGAAGCGCCCCGCGGTCCAGGTCGGCGACCCCTTCCAGGAGAAGCTGCTCATCGAGTGCACGCTCGAGGCCTTCGCCGAGAAGCTGGTCGTCGGCATCCAGGACCTCGGCGCGGCCGGTCTGTCCTGCGCCACCTCCGAGCTGGCCTCCAACGGCTCCGGCGGCATGCGCGTCACCCTGGACGACGTACCGCTGCGGGACTCGACTCTCTCTCCCGAGGAAATCCTCATGAGCGAGTCGCAGGAACGCATGTGCGCGGTCGTCGAGCCGGAGAAGGTCGACCGGTTCCTGGAGATCTGCGACAAGTGGGACGTCATCGCCACCGTCATCGGTGAGGTCACCGACGGCGACCGGCTGGAGATCTACTGGCACGGCGGCAAGATCGTCGACGTCGACCCGCGCACGGTCGCCCACGACGGCCCGGTCTACGAGCGCCCCTACGCCCGCCCCGAGTGGCAGGACGCCCTCCAGGCCGACGACGCGAACAAGCTGCCGCGCCCGGCGACCAGCGAGGAGCTCAAGGACCAGGTCCTCAAGCTCGTGAGCTCGCCGAACCAGGCCTCCAAGTCCTGGATCACCTCCCAGTACGACCACTTCGTGCAGGGCAACACGGTGCTGGCGCAGCCCGAGGACTCGGGCATGATCCGCATCGACGAGGAGACCGGGCTCGGCGTCGCCATCGCCACGGACGGCAACGGCCGCTACGCCAAGCTGGACCCGTACGCCGGCGCACAGCTCGCCCTCTCCGAGGCCTACCGCAATGTCGCGACGACCGGCGCCAAGCCGCTCGCCGTCTCCGACTGCCTGAACTTCGGCTCGCCCGAGGACCCGGCCGTCATGTGGCAGTTCGCCGAGGCCATCCGCGGTCTCGCCGACGCCTGCCAGCAGCTGGGCACCCCGGTGACCGGCGGCAACGTCTCGCTCTACAACCAGACGGGCGAGGTCGCCATCCACCCGACCCCGGTCGTGGCCGTGCTGGGCGTCATCGACGACGTCGCCCGCCGCACGCCGGTCGCCTTCCAGGAAGAGGGCCAGCTCCTCTACCTGCTCGGTGACACCCGTGAGGAGTTCGGCGGTTCGGCCTGGTCGCAGGTCGTCCACGACCACCTGGGGGGCCTGCCCCCGAAGGTCGACCTGGAGCGCGAACGCCTCCTCGGCGAGATCCTCATCTCCGCCTCCCGCGACGGCATGATCGACTCGGCGCACGACCTGTCCGACGGCGGTCTGATCCAGGCCGTGGTCGAGTCGGCGCTGCTCGGCGGCAAGGGCGCCCGGCTGGTCGTTCCCGACGGTCTCGACGCCTTCACCTTCCTCTTCTCGGAGTCGGCGGGCCGCGCGGTCGTCGCCGTACCGCGCTCGGAGGAGCTCCGCTTCAACGACATGTGCGGTGCGCGGGGCCTGCCCGTCACCCGTATCGGTGTCGTGGACGGAGACGCGGTCGAGGTCCAGGGCGAGTTCGCGCTCTCCCTGGCTGAGCTGCGCGAGGCGCACGAGGGGACCATCCCGGCGCTTCTCGCCTGACCGTCGCCGGTCGTACGACGAGGAAGGCCCCGCCCGGAGTCACGTTTCCGGGCGGGGCCTTCCTCGACTCATCGGACATAGTTCTTGAGGATCTCCGTGTCGAGTTCGATGCCGATCGGGTCGGAGACGAGCACCCTCTCACCGAACTTCGCGGTGTGGATGTCGCGGTAGCCTCCGACCTTCCGGTCCGGAGTGCTGTGCACCGTGACCGTGCAGGAGTCCCGGTCGATCAAGAGGTACAGGGGAATTCCGGACTGGCCGTATGCGGCGGGCTTCTCGTGCCGGTCCCGCCGGTCGGTGTCCGAGTCGTACGAGGTGACCTCGACGACCAAGAGCGTTCCGGCCGGGTCGGCCCACTCGCCGTGTCCCGCGAAGTGGGCTTCGGGTGCGACCACCGCGTCCGGTTTCGCCCTGCCCTCTCGGTATGTCTCCACGCGGAGCCCTTGGCCCTGATACAGGTCCAGGTCGGGCCTGGTCTGCATACAGCGTCGGGCCAGCCAGGTCACGATGGTGTTGTGGTCTCCGTCCGTCACCTTCTTGACTCCGATCCGTCCGTTGATGAACTCCAACGTGACGGTCTCGGGAGCGGCGGAGGCGATCGTTTCGAACTCCTCCACCGACATCTGAGACGTGTGCTCGGCCATAACCGTCATGTTGCACTTCCTTCCAGGCGAAGGCCAGTGTTGTCCGGGTGTGCGCGGGACCTGAACGAGCGCCGTGAGGCATAGGCTCAGCTCCATGCCCCCGGTCAAGAAGCGCACACGGACGTACGATCCCGCCAAGACGCGCGCCGCGGTTCTCGCACAGTTCGGGCACATACGGGAGGCCGTCCCCGCTCTCACGCCCGAGCGGCTCGCGCTGCCCACCCGGCTCGGCGACTGGACGGTGAGGGAACTGGTCGCGCACGTCGGCACGACTCTCGCGGCCGTCGCCCGGCTCCTCGACAAGCCGGAGCCCGTGAGGCAGGACGCCACGGTCCTCGACTGGCCGTTCGCGACCTCCGCCAACTCCGGAGCCATCGCGGACACAGCCCACCGACTGACCGAGGAGCACCCCGACCTGGTGGCCTTCCTGGCCGACGTGGAGCGGGACTTCACAGCCCACCTCGACGCCCACCCCGGCTCCCGGCTGCTCGCCACCAGCGCGGGTGCGATGCCGCTGGCCGACTGCCTGGTCACCCGCACCGTCGAACTCGTCGTCCACACCGACGACCTGAACGCCGCCGTACCGGGTCTCGACATCCCGTACGACCGCCAGGCCCTCGCCGCGTGCACCCGGCTGCTCGCCGACGCGCTCGCCGTGAAGGCGCCCGGCGCGTCGACGGAGGTGCGGATCCCGCCGTACGCCGTCGTGCAGTGCGTGGAGGGCCCCCGGCACACGCGGGGCACACCGCCGAACGTCGTGGAGACCGACCCGCTGACCTGGATCCGGCTGGCGACGGGACGTACGGAGTGGAAGACCGCGCTGGACGAGGCGAAGGTCAGCGCGAGCGGTGAGCGGGCCGACCTCGGCGGACTGCTGCCCCTGATGGGCTGAGCCCGCCCGCCGGTTCCGCCCGCCGACCTCACCGTTGACTCCACCCGCACCGCCCCGGAGGGGAACCGGCCACCCCACCCCTCCCGTCACACCGTCATGGACAAGCAGCGACTGACCCTCAGTGTCCTGACCCTGCTTCCGCTCGCCGTGGCCTGCGGCACCGAGACGGCGGGCGGCGGTTCCGTGGGGAGCGGATCGTCGCCGGTCACCGGCGTTCACTGGAGTGTCGACACCCTCACCACGCACGGCCGGACCCGGCAGGCGCCGGACAGCGCGTATCTGCGGATCGGCGAAGACGGTCGCGTCAGCGGCAACCTCGGCTGCAACACTTTCGGCTCGACCGTCACCCTCAAGGGTGACCGTGTCGACTTCGGGAAGATCGAGGCGACCGACATGGGCTGCCAGAAGGACCCCATGAGCTTCGAGCAGAGCCTCAGCCGCGCCTTCGTCGACGACACGTTCACCAGCGAGGTCAAGGGCGACAAGCTGACGCTCACCACCGACGGCGGCGACCGCGTCAATCTGACCAAGGAGCCGGACGCGCCCCTGTACGGCACGAAGTGGACGGTCATGTCCCTCGGGGACGGTGCCGTGGCCCAGTCCCTTCCCGAGGGGGCCGACGCCCACTTCACCCTCGACAAGGCGAAAGGCATCCTTTCCGGCCGCCTCGGCTGCAACCAGGTCACCGCCAAGGCCACCGTCCGCGACGGACATATCACCCTCGGCACCGCCAGGACCACCCGGATGATGTGCGACGGCTCACTCATGGACACCGAGAGGACCCTGCTGGGTTTCTTCGACAGCACGGTCGGATACGAGTTGAACCACCGAGCCATCGCGCTGACCAGCACAAACGGAAAGACCCTCCAAGCCGTCGCCGACGAGTGATCCGTCAAAGATCCGTATCCCCAATTCGGACCAGTGGTCGATCTCGCCTACACTCGGTGGTGTGCCACGTGGTGACGGTCGACTCAATCATGATCTGCTCCCCGGCGAGAAAGGCCCCCAGGACGCTTGCGGCGTCTTCGGAGTCTGGGCCCCGGGTGAAGAGGTCGCCAAGCTCACTTACTTCGGGCTCTACGCCCTCCAGCATCGGGGTCAGGAATCCGCGGGAATCGCGGTAAGCAACGGCTCCCAGATCCTCGTCTTCAAGGACATGGGCCTCGTGTCCCAGGTCTTCGACGAGACCTCGCTCGGTTCGCTCCAGGGTCATATCGCGGTCGGTCACGCCCGCTACTCGACCACCGGCGCCTCCGTGTGGGAAAACGCCCAGCCGACGTTCCGTGCCACCGCGCACGGCTCCATCGCGCTCGGCCACAACGGCAACCTCGTCAACACGGCGCAGCTCGCCGAGATGGTCGCCGACCTCCCCAAGCAGGACGGCCGCACCACCCGCGTGGCCGCCACCAACGACACCGACCTGCTCACCGCGCTTCTCGCGGCTCAGGTCGACGACGACGGCAAGCCGCTGACCGTCGAAGAGGCCTCCGCGAAGGTCCTCCCGCAGGTCAAGGGCGCCTTCAGCCTCGTCTTCATGAACGAGCACACCCTGTACGCGGCCCGCGACCCGCAGGGCATCCGCCCGCTGGTCCTCGGCCGCCTGGAGCGCGGCTGGGTCGTCGCCTCCGAGTCCGCCGCCCTCGACATCTGCGGCGCGGCCTACGTCCGTGAGATCGAGCCGGGCGAGTTCGTCGCCATCGACGAGAACGGCCTGCGTACGTCCCGATTCGCGGAAGCGAAGCCCAAGGGCTGTGTCTTCGAGTACGTGTACCTGGCCCGTCCGGACACGGACATCGCCGGCCGGAACGTGTACCTCTCGCGTGTCGAGATGGGGCGCAAGCTCGCCAAGGAAGCCCCTGTCGAAGCCGATCTGGTGATAGCGACCCCGGAGTCCGGGACGCCCGCCGCGATCGGTTACGCGGAGGCCAGCGGCATTCCGTTCGGCGCCGGCCTGGTCAAGAACGCGTACGTCGGCCGGACCTTCATCCAGCCTTCACAGACCATCCGCCAGCTGGGCATCCGTCTGAAGCTGAACCCCTTGAAGGAAGTCATCAAGGGCAAGCGCCTGGTCGTCGTCGACGACTCGATCGTGCGCGGCAACACTCAGCGGGCCCTGGTGCGCATGCTCCGCGAGGCGGGTGCGGCGGAGGTCCACATCCGGATCTCCTCTCCCCCCGTGAAGTGGCCCTGCTTCTTCGGCATCGACTTCGCGACCCGCGCCGAGCTGATCGCCAACGGCATGAGCATCGAGGAGATCGGCACCTCGCTCGGCGCCGACTCCCTCTCGTACATCTCCATCGACGGCATGATCGAGGCGACCACCATCGCCAAGCCGAACCTGTGCCGCGCCTGCTTCGACGGCGAGTACCCGATGGAGCTCCCGGACCCGGAACTGCTGGGCAAGCAACTTCTGGAGACTGAGCTCGCGGCCGGTCCCGCCGCCACGGCCGCGGCCGACGCGATCCGTCGCCCGTAAGCGCCGCAGAGCCCCGTATCACCAACCCGAAAGATCCCAGGCAATGTCTGCTGTATCTGATCAGTCGGCTGCGTCGACGGGCACATCCGGTGCTTCCTACGCGGCTGCCGGCGTCGACATCGAAGCGGGCGACCGCGCCGTGGAGCTGATGAAGGAGTGGGTGAAGAAGACGCAGCGCCCCGAGGTCCTCGGCGGCCTCGGCGGCTTCGCCGGCCTCTTCGACGCCTCCGCCCTCAAGCGCTACGAGCGCCCGCTGCTCGCGTCCGCCACGGACGGCGTGGGCACCAAGGTCGACCTCGCCCGGCAGCTCGGCGTGTACGACACCATCGGCCACGACCTGGTCGCGATGGTCATGGACGACATCGTGGTGTGCGGTGCCGAGCCGCTCTTCATGACCGACTACATCTGCGTCGGCAAGGTCCACCCGGAGCGCGTGGCGGCCATTGTGAAGGGCATCGCCGAGGGCTGTGTGCTCGCGGGCTGCGCTCTGGTGGGCGGCGAGACGGCCGAACACCCGGGCCTGCTCGGTCCGGACGACTTCGACGTCGCGGGCGCCGGTACGGGCGTGGTGGAGGCCGACCGGCTGCTCGGCCCGGATCGTATCCGTACGGGTGACGCGGTGATCGCCATGGCGGCCTCCGGTCTTCACTCGAACGGGTACTCGCTCGTCCGGCACGTCCTCTTCGACCGGGCGAACCTCAGCCTGGACCAGCACGTCGAGGAGTTCGGCCGCTCGCTCGGCGAGGAGCTCCTGGAGCCCACCAAGATCTACTCGCTGGACTGCCTGGCGCTGACGAAGACCACCGAGGTGCACGCCTTCAGCCACATCACCGGCGGCGGGCTCGCGGCCAACCTGGCCCGGGTGATCCCGGACGGGCTGCACGCGATCGTGGACCGCGAGACCTGGACCCCGGCCCCGGTCTTCGACCTCGTCGGCAGGACCGGCAATGTCGAGCGTCTGGAGCTGGAGAAGACGCTGAACATGGGCGTGGGCATGATCGCCATCGTCCCCGAGGAATCGGCGGACGTGGCGGTGGCCACCCTCGCGGACCGCGGCGTGGACGCCTGGATCGCCGGTGAGATCACCGAGCGCGGCGAGCACGCGACGGGCGCGGCCCTGATCGGCGACTACGCGAGCTGAGGCCCTCGGGGCAGCACGAAACCCGGTCCGGCGTTGAGGCCCCGGACCGGGTGAAGTGCGGTTGCTACGAGAAATCCGCCAACAGAGATCTACTCACCGCTACTGCTACGAGAGATCGCGGAAACCGCGAGGGACGCTGGTGCGTCAAGCGCCGCGACGTTGAGACTGCGGACCGGACTGCTCGTCCTCATCCTCATCGTCGTCGTTGTAGAGATCCGCGTACTGGGCGTACGGGTCGTCTTCCTCGTCGTCGTCCTCGAACGGCTCGCCATTCGGCGGCTGGCTCGAAGTCGAAGCGCCCAGCTCATTGGCCAGACGCGAGAGGTCAGTCCCGCCGCTGCTGTACTTCAGCTGGCGGGCGACCTTCGTCTGCTTGGCCTTTGCCCGGCCGCGCCCCATGGCTCGACCCCCTCGGATACGGGGCTCGGTGGCCCCAGAGTCTTGACACGCGTTCATGATCTGGAACGGGCTCTCCGTGGAGAGACCGGTCCGTAGGGCTTCCACGGTACCTGAGCCCGCGCCCATACGGTACGTCGCCCGCAGGACGCGCCTAGGCCCAGAACCTGCGAGGTGCCCTGTCCCCGCTGGTCAACCGCGATTTTAACCTCTTCTTGGCGGACGACCCGCCGACGGGAGTGAGAGTTCTCTCGAAGTGTCCCCTCGGCGGGTCCCTGACAAGCGTCGAGACACGCGCGGAATGCGACGGAATGGAAGGTTCCGCTATCCGAGGTGGCGCGCCTCCGCCATCCGCTGCTCGGCGATCCGGTCGGCCGCGGCAGCCGGCGGAATCCCGTCCTCCTTCGCACGTGCGAATATGGCCAGCGTGGTGTCGAAGATCTTCGTGGCCTTCGCCTTGCACCGGTCGAAGTCGAAGCCGTGCAGCTCGTCGGCGACCTGGATGACACCGCCCGCGTTCACCACGTAGTCGGGCGCGTAGAGGATCCCGCGGTCCGCGAGGTCCTTCTCGACGCCCGGGTGCGCGAGCTGGTTGTTGGCGGCGCCGCACACGATCCGCGCGGTGAGCACGGGCACGGACGCGTCGTTCAGCGCCCCGCCCAGCGCACAGGGGGCGTAGATGTCCAGACCCTCGGTGCGGATCAGCGCCTCGGTGTCCCTGGTGGCCGTGACGCCCGTCGGGTGCTTGTCCAGGATCTGTCGTACGGACTCGTCGCGTACGTCCGTGATCACGACCTCCGCGCCGTCCTCGCGCAGATGGTCCACCAGGTGGCGGCCCACCTTGCCGACGCCCGCGATGCCGACCTTGCGGCCGCGCAGTGTCGGGTCGCCCCACAGGTGCTGGGCGCTCGCCCGCATGCCTTGGAAGACCCCGTAGGCGGTCAGGACCGAGGAGTCACCGGCGCCGCCGTTCTCGGGCGAGCGGCCCGTCGCCCAGCGGCACTCGCGCGCCACGACGTCCATGTCGGCGACGTACGTACCGACGTCGCACGCGGTGACGTAGCGCCCGCCGAGCGAGGCCACGAACCGGCCGTAGGCGAGGAGCAGGGCCTCGCTCTTGATCTGCTCGGGGTCCCCGATGATCACGGCCTTGCCGCCGCCGTGGTCGAGACCGGCCATGGCGTTCTTGTACGACATCCCGCGCGAGAGGTTCAGCGCGTCGGCGACGGCTTCCTCGTCACTCGCGTACGGGTAGAAGCGTGTACCGCCGAGGGCGGGGCCCAGAGCGGTGGAGTGGATGGCGATGACGGCCTTGAGGCCGCTGGCCCGGTCCTGGCAGAGCACGACTTGCTCATGACCCCCCTGATCCGAGTGGAACAGGGTGTGCAGGACGCCGTCGGTTACGTCGGTCACTGTGGTGACTCCCAGGTAAGTAGCGGCGGTTGTGGACGGTGCCCGTGCGGATGGCGGGCTTCCGTGGGCATGAGATTAGAGCCTGTGCCCGGTCGCCATCCGCGCAGTGTTCAGGATCACCTCCTCCCGGAGTACGTTTCCGCACGGTCGTGGGACGATTTGGAGTGATTTCCCGGTCGCCCGCGCGCCGCTCGCCCGGGATTCCCGCCCGGGTTTCGGGTCCGGTCCGTTGGGGAGGGAGCAGGGGTGCCCAAGGTGTCCTCGGTGATCGTCCCGTACGCGTCCTATCTGCGCGTGTACGAACCGCTGGCCGCCTTCCCGGAGCCGGAGCGCACCCACTGGGCGCGTTACGCACGGCGCGCCGAGCGCCCGTCGTACCAGGACGAGTTGCGCCGCTCGCTGGCCGATCTGCTGCCCACCCCGCCGATCCCCGTGCCGGTGCACGAGAGCGCGGACGCGTTCGTGCTGAGCGTCGACGGAGTGCTCTGCGTCTGTCCCTGGCGCACCCGGCTGCGCGGCTGGCAGGCGCTGGAGGAACTGGCCGACGAACTGCCCGCGTCCGTCCTGGACGCGGTCCTGCCGCCGCTCGTACGCCGCCAGGCGGCCCTTGACTACGAGCGCTGGCTCGCCCGCAACCCCGACGCCCGCCCGTGGATCCGCACCTCGACCTGGCAGGTGCCGCTGAACTGGTTCGTGCTCGTCACCGACGAGGAGCGGCGGTACGAGAAGGGGACGGGTGGCGACGGAGCAGCGCCGGTGCTGCGCTACCGGACGCCGATGGTGCAGGCGCGGCGACGGACGGCACGCGCCCTGAAGACCCTCCGGGACACCCTGGACGAGGGGCCCCTCATCGAGGGTCTGGTGGACGTGGGGCGCTGGCTGGAGGAGTTCCATCCGCGCTCGCTGGTCGAGCTGGACTACGGCGGGCTCGTGCACACCCTGCCGGCCGGGCACCTTGAGGACGACCACTCGGCGGCCGACGTGGCCGAAGGCATCGAGGCGCTGCGTCACGGGGACGGGGCGGCGGCGGGCGAGGCGTACGGGCGGCTCGTGGAGCGCTGGCGCTCGGTCCGGGACCGGCGCTCGGCGAACTGAGGGGCGTCCAGGGCCTTTGAGCCTGTGGGGCACGTGGGTCCTGTGTGGCACGTGGGTTCTGTGTGCTCTCTGGGACCTGTGGGGCCTGTGTGTCCTGTGGGGTGTCTGAGCGCCTGTGGGGTGTCTGAGTGTCCCGGGCCGGCTGGGGCGGGCCAGCCGCACGAGAAGTGTGATGTGCTTCTCACTGGCGTTCGCCCGAACTGACGTATGGTCCTCGCACGCTGAAGAACCCTCACTGCGGGAGAAGATCGCGCAGGTCGGGACCTAGGTCCTGATCCGGTCTTTTGTGTCGACGATGTGTCAAGCGTGACGGATGGCACTTACCTGGCTCTTGCATCGCTTGCCCCTCCTCGTGCCAAAATAGGACAAGGAGCCCGGGGGAGGGCTCCATCCGTCCATGTTTGGGCGGGAATCTCGGCATTGCGCGCTATGGGGGGTCTGATGACTCCTGATCGCCCTGTGACTGATCGTCACAGTGGCGTGACTGTCCGCTATGGCATGGTCCATCGGCTTCCGTCGCTGATGAACACCTGGGAGGGCAATTCCATCGGTTTGGCCGACGCGGCTGGACGGATGGTGTAGTTGTAGTGCCGAGGACAAGCCGTTCGTCCTATAACCGACTCGACCCGTGTCCGCCATTTCGGGCAACGCGGGTCAAGGTGCAGAATTTAGAGGAATGAACCGAGAAGGTTCGGTTCTCCCGAGGAGGCCGCTCATGACCGCTCGCACCCCTGATGCCGAGCCGCTGCTGACCCCGGCTGAGGTCGCCACGATGTTCCGCGTCGACCCCAAGACGGTCACGCGGTGGGCGAAGGCCGGCAAGCTCACATCCATCCGCACGCTCGGCGGGCACCGCCGCTACCGCGAGGCTGAGGTCCGCGCGCTACTCGCGGGTATCCCGCAGCAGCGCAGCGAGGCCTGAACAATCGCATAACCGGGCAATTCGGTAGGTCCCCCAACCTGTCAAGACGCCCGAACCACAGCTCCAAGCGACGCGGGTCCTGCCCCAACAGGGCTCACGCCCGACCCCAGTTACATATGCGACAAGGGTGCGTCGTCGATCGCGCTGGACTCCGCCGGGTCCAGCGCGATTTTTTTGTGCCCTGCTCAGGCGCCGAAGGGGCGCGGCCGTGGGTCGTGCGGTGGGCCTGTGAGCGGCCTTGTCGGAGTCTGGGGAGGGGTGTCGGATCTCCTGTGGGAGCCCTCGGAGAGTAGTGCAATTGCACATATTAAATTGACAAGTTGTAGGTGGGGTGTAAGTTCCGCCCTTCTGAAAACTTATGCGGTGACACCCGTCACATGCCAGAGTCCTTGTTGCCTGTGACGCGTCTGCGCTAAAGGAGTTGGGCGGTTGTGCCCTCCCGCGCGAGGGTCACGCCGTGGCGGGGGTTTCGTCCTCGGCCGCCGTCTCGTCCTCCTCGCCGTGCGCGGAGGGCTCCATGGCCAGTCTCAGGAGCTGGTGGCAGATCGGGCAGTGCCGCGTCAGATGGCGGTACCCGGAAGCGGCCGACAGATGGGCGCGGAGCAGCGCGCGCGTCTCGTGCCGAGCGGACGCCGCCATGAACCACCTCCAGGAGGTCGAGTGCCCTGGATTCCGGGGTACCCGCCGAATGTGACGGCGTCAAGGTGCGGGGGGCTCCGCCGGTCGGGCGGGGCTGCGTCCGGCGTTCGGTGGGAGGGCCTGGGGAGCGGCCGTGTGGGGGTGGGGGCGCACGAGGCGCGTGAAGGGGCGTACGGCGCCCGGAGTCTGTGGATACGCGCCCAGGGGCCCGAACGTGCGCTGCCGGGGGTTCGAGCCGGGCGGGGCGGTCCGTGCGGGTGGTCCGGGAGTCCGGATGCGTGAGGGGTCCGTGAGTTCGTGCGGCTGCGCGGAGTGCGTACGCACGAGAGCCCGGGTCCGAAGACCCGGGCTCTCGTATCTACTGCGGTCCTGACGGGATTTGAACCCGCGGCCTCCACCTTGACAGGGTGGCGAGCACTCCAAACTGCTCCACAGGACCAGGTTTCACAGTCACTTTCTTGCGTTGTGCTGCGAGAAGAGACTGTACAGGAGGGTGAGCCCGGGGTCGAACTCACCCACCGTGCAGGTCCCGTTACGGCACCGCAGCGTCGATCGCCTTCACGATGCGCTTGTCGGAGACCGGGTACGCCGTGCCGAGCGCATGGGCGAAATAGCTGACCCGGAGCTCCTCGATCATCCAGCGGATGTCCAGGACCTGCTGCGGGACCGGCCGGCCCTGCGGCAGCTGCTCCAGGAGCCACGCGTACTCGTCCTGCATCTCGTGGACCTTCTCCATGCGGGTGGTGTCCCGCTGGACGCCGGTCGGCATCTGCTGCAGGCGGCGGTCGGCGGCGACCAGATAGCGCATCAGGTCCGGGAGGCGGCGCAGGCCGGTCGCCGTGACGAAGCCGGGCTTCACCAGGGCGTTCAGCTGCGTCCGTACGTCCGTGAGGTTTGCCAGCAGGGTGGGGCTGCCGGTGGCCTTCAGACGGCGCTCACAGGCCTGCCAGGCGGCAAGGACCTGCTGCACCTGGCCCACCGTCCGGACCGTCGTGTCGACGATCTCGGCGCGCACCTTGTCATACAGCTTCCGGTACGACTCCTCGTCCCACGCCGGGCCCCCGAAGTCGCCGATCAGCTTGTCCGCCGCCGCCGTCGCACAGTCGTCGAACAGGGCCTGCACGGAGCCGTGCGGGTTGGCGGACAGGGCGAGCTTCTGGGCGTTGGTGAGCTTGTCCGAGGCGAACTTGCCCGGGTTCACCGGGATGTTGCGCAGGATCAGCCGCCGGGTGCCCTTCCACATGGCCTGCGCCTGCTCGGCCTCCGTGTCGAAGAGACGTACGGAGACGGTGTTCGCCGTCGGACCGTCGTCGACCAGGGCCGGGTACGCCTTCACCGGCTGGCCGGCCCGGCGCGTCTCGAAGACGCGCGTCAGCGTGCCGATCGTCCAGTCCGTGAGGCCCGTACGTTCCAGGGACTCGCCGCCCTCGCGCTCCGCCGTCGCCGCCGCGGCCTGCGAGATCGCCTTGCGTGCCTTCGGCTTCAGCTGGAGCTGGAGGGTCTCCAGGTCCTTGTCCTCGGCCAGTTTGCGGCGCCGCTCGTCGACGATCCGGAAGGTGATCTTCAGATGGTCGGGGACGCGGGACCAGTCGAAGTCGTCGGCAGCGACCGGCACGCCGACCATCCGCTTGAGCTCGCGGGCGAGGGTCGTCGGCAGCGGCTCCTGAAGGGGCACGGCCTGGTCGAGGAACCGCTTCGCGAAGTTCGGGGCGGGGACGTAGTTGCGGCGGATGGGCTTGGGGAGGGAGCGGATGAGCTCGGTGACCACTTCCTCGCGCAGGCCCGGGATCTGCCAGTCGAAGCCCTCGTCCGTCACCTGGTTCAGGACCTGGAGCGGGATGTGGACCGTGACGCCGTCGGCGTCCGCGCCCGGCTCGAACTGGTAGGTCACCCGGAACTTCAGGCGGCCCTGACGCCACGAGTCGGGGTAGTCGTCCTTGCTGACGTCACCGGCTCGCTCGTTGATGAGCATCGAGCGCTCGAAGTCGAGGAGCTCCGGCTCGTCATGGCGCTTGTGCTTCCACCACGAGTCGAAGTGCGCGCCGGACACGACGTGGGCCGGCACCCGCTGGTCGTAGAAGTCGAACAGCGTCTCGTCGTCGACCAGGATGTCCCGGCGACGGGCACGGTGCTCCAGCTCCTCGACCTCGGTCAGGAGCTTGCGGTTGTCGGCGAAGAACTTGTGGTGCGTGCGCCAGTCGCCCTCCACGAGGGCGTTGCGGATGAAGAGGTCGCGGCTCGTCTCGGCGTCGATACGACCGTAGTTGACCTTGCGCTGGGCGACGATCGGGACACCGTAGAGGGTGACCTTCTCGTACGCCATCACGGCCGCCTGGTCCTTCTCCCAGTGCGGTTCGCTGTAGGTGCGCTTGAGGAGGTGTTCCGCCAGGGGTTCGACCCACTCGGGCTCGATCCTGGCGTTCACCCGGGCCCAGAGACGGGAGGTCTCCACCAGCTCGGCCGACATCACGAAACGCGGGGGCTTCTTGAAGAGGGCCGAGCCCGGGAAGATCGCGAACTTGGCGTTGCGGGCGCCGAGGTACTCGTTCTTGCCCGTGCTGCGCCCGCCGCTCTCGCCCCCGGTCTCCTTCACGTCCTTCATGCCGACGTGCGAGAGCAGGCCGGCGAGGAGGGAGACATGGACGCTCTGGTCCGCCGCGTCGTCCTCGTTGAGGTGGATGCCCATCTGCTTGGCGACCGTGCGCAGCTGGGTGTAGATGTCCTGCCACTCGCGGATGCGCAGGAAGTTCAGGTACTCCTGCTTGCACATGCGGCGGAAGGCCGACGAGCCTCGCTCCTTCTGTTGCTCGCGGACGTAACGCCAGAGGTTGAGGAAGGCGAGGAAGTCGCTCGTCTCGTCCCTGAAGCGGGCGTGCTGCTGGTCCGCCTGCGTCTGCTTGTCGGCAGGGCGCTCGCGCGGGTCCTGGATGGAGAGCGCCGCGGCGATCACCATGACCTCGCGCGCACAGCCGTTCTTGTCGGCCTCCAGGACCATGCGGGCCAGCCGGGGGTCGACGGGGAGCTGGGCGAGCTTGCGGCCGGTCTCCGTCAGGCGCTTGCGTACGTCCTTCTCGGACGGGTCGAGTGCGTTCAGCTCCTGGAGGAGCTGGACGCCGTCTCGGATGTTGCGGTGGTCCGGCGGGTCGATGAAGGGGAACTTCTCGATGTCGCCGAGGCCGGCCGCCGTCATCTGGAGGATGACGCTCGCCAGGTTCGTACGGAGGATCTCCGCGTCCGTGAACTCCGGGCGGGTGTTGAAGTCGTCCTCGGAGTACAGGCGGATGCAGATGCCGTCCGACGTACGGCCGCAGCGGCCCTTGCGCTGGTTGGCGCTGGCCTGCGAGACCGGCTCGATGGGCAGGCGCTGGACCTTGGTGCGGTGGCTGTATCTGGAGATACGGGCGTTGCCCGGGTCGATGACGTACTTGATGCCCGGGACGGTGAGCGAGGTCTCGGCGACGTTGGTCGCCAGAACGATCCTGCGGCCGGTGTGGGGCTGGAAGACGCGGTGCTGCTCCGCGTGGGAGAGGCGGGCGTAGAGAGGGAGAACCTCGGTGAAGCGGTACTGCTTCTTGGTGAGTGCGTCCGCCGTGTCGCGGATCTCGCGTTCGCCGGAGAGGAAGACGAGGATGTCGCCCTTGCCTTCGGCCTGCAGTTCCTCGACCGCGTCCGTGATCGCGGTGATCTGGTCGCGGTCGGCGTCGTCGCCCTCCTCTTCGAGGAGCGGGCGGTAGCGGACCTCCACGGGGTACGTACGGCCGCTGACCTCGACGATCGGGGCTTCGCCGAAGTGGCGGGAGAAGCGCTCCGGGTCGATCGTGGCCGAGGTGATGACGACCTTGAGATCCGGGCGCTTGGGGAGCAGCTGGGCGAGGTAGCCGAGCAGAAAGTCGATGTTGAGGGAGCGCTCGTGGGCCTCGTCGATGATGATCGTGTCGTACGCGCGCAGCTCGCGGTCCGTCTGGATCTCGGCGAGCAGGATGCCGTCCGTCATGAGCTTGACGAAGGTGCCGTCCGGATTCACCTGGTCGGTGAAGCGGACCTTCCAGCCGACGGCCTCGCCGAGGGGGGTGTCCAGCTCCTCCGCCACGCGCTCGGCGACCGTGCGGGCGGCGATGCGGCGGGGCTGGGTGTGGCCGATCATGCCGCGGACGCCGCGGCCCAGTTCGAGACAGATCTTGGGGATCTGGGTGGTCTTTCCGGAGCCGGTCTCACCCGCGACGATGACGACCTGGTGGTCGCGTATGGCGTCGGCGATGTCGGCCTTCTTCTGGCTGACCGGGAGCTGCTCGGGGTAGGTGACGGCGGGCACACGGGTGCGGCGCTCGGCCATGCGGGCCTCGGCCTTGGTGACCTCCGCGTCGATCTCGGCGAGCACGGCTGCGCGGGCTTCGGGCTTGCGGATCCGGCGCGCGCCCTCGAGCCTGCGGCCGAGCCGGTGCGCTTCGCGCAGGGACAGCTCGGCCAGGCGGGGGGCGAGGTCGCCGAGGACGGGGGCAGGATGCGTAGACATACGCCGTCCAGGATCTCACCTCGCCGAAATTACTGGCGAGTGCTTTATCTCGGGCCCCATGGGGTGCCGCCTGCCGGGTGCCGCCTGCCGGGTGCCGGGTGACGGGTGCCGGGTGCGTGGCGCCTGGTGGCGGTGGTGGGGCGGGGCCGTGGCGGTGCGTCGAGCCCGTCGCCGCTGGATCAGACGTGGGCCGGGCAAGCGAGCCGCTGCTCGATCCGAACGTAAGCGACGGGCTTGCGA
>NZ_JBHVST010000076.1:0-48049 GCF_042885015.1 Streptomyces sp. NPDC058086
GGGCCCCTCCCCCTCTGTTCACAGGGGCGTGAAGCTCTTTTTGACCTCGTCGTACAGGGGGAGCGCGGTCGCCTCGATGTCGGGGTGGTACCAGGTGCTGATCTCGTACGACGTGCCGCCGGAGCGGAAGCCGAGCAGTCGGACGTGCCAGAGCCGGCCCTTGGCCGTGACGGTGTACTCCCAGACGACCGCGGGAGCGCCGCGGAACGTGGTGCGTTCCAGGCGGATCCGGCGGTAGTTCAGGCCCTTGCTGGTGCCCACCTCCGCCTGCTGCCACTGCGCCAGCAGGTCACCCCGGGCCGGGGTCGCGTTGGCCACGATCTCCTGCGCGCGGTCGGGCGAGGTGTAGTGCACCTCGGAACCGCTCTCCGCCACCCGCTGCCAGCCCTGCGGCGGCACCCACGCGTACAGCCCGGCCTCCTTCCGGGCGCCCGCCGGCAGGCTCGGCGGGCGTGACGTGCCGTCGACGGTGGGGGGTGGGGAGGAGGGGGCGGTGGATGAGGTCTGCGCGGAGTTCGGTGACGTCGACGAGGCCGATGGTGAGGTCGAGGTGGAGGTCGATGTGGAGGCGGACGCGCCGGTCGTGTCGTGGGAGGAGCCGCCTGTCTGCGTCATGACGAGCCCGACGACGGTTCCCACGATCACCACGCCACCGGCGGCCGCCAGGCCCATCCGGCGCCGGCCCCGGCGTGGGACGGAGGGCACGGCGGGGCCGGGGAGTTCGCCCGGCGGCATGACCACCGCGCGGGAGACCGTGGTGTGCGTGGCCAGGGAGCGGGGTTCGGGAAGCGGCGGGGGTGCGCCGGGCTCGGGGGCGGGTGTGGGGACGGGGGCGGGTGTGGGGACGGGCGTGGCTTCAGGGGCGGGTGTGGGCGTGGGTTTGAGGGCGGGTGTGGGTTCAAGGGCGGGCGTGAGATCGGGTGTGGGATCGGGCTCCGGGATGGCGTCCTGTACGGGGTCCGGCTCGGAGTCCGGTTCCGGGGTCGGTTCGGGGTCCCGCCGGGGCGGGGGATGGTGCGCGGCGCGTATGAGGCTCACGTCCAGGAGCGCGCGCGTGGGCGACTCCTGGTGGAACAGGGGGACGGGGGGTGGCGCGGATTCCGGTGTCTCCGGTGTCTCCGGCATCTCCGGCATCTCCGGTGCGTCCGGAGCCTCAGCCGTCCTTCCCACCACTGGCGTCTCGGATGCCTCTGGTGCCTCCGGCGCCTCCCGCGTCTCTGCCGCTTCCAATATCTCGCATGTCCCTGGCGCTTCCGGTGCTTCCCGTGTCCCTGGCGCTTCCGGTGCTTCCCGTGTCCCTGGCGCTTCCGGTGCTTCCGGTGTCCCCTCCGCTGGTTCGGGTACGGGCCCCGCTTCAGGGGATTCGGTCTCTTCCGGTCGGGGGAACGCGATCGGGCGCAGCGCCGTCTCCAGCTCCTCCAGACCCGGTCGGGTCGACGGCTCCTTCTCCAGCAGGGCGGCCAGGATCTCCCCCAGGTCACCTGCCGTGGAAGGGAGTTCGGGCTCCTCGTACAGGACCGCGTGCAACGTCGCCAGCGTGGTCGAACGGGAGAACGGAGAGCGGCCGCCGAGGGCCGCGCAGAGCGTCGCACCCAGGGACCAGACGTCGGACGGCGGGCCCTGGGGGCGTCCGGAGACACGCTCGGGTGCCATGTAGTCCGGGGAGCCGACCAGCATCCCGACCATGGTGAGCGCCTCCGCGTCCTGGAGCGCGGCGATGCCGAAGTCGGTGAGGACGACACGATGGCCCCGCCGCTCGACCAGGACGTTGCCCGGCTTGATGTCCCGGTGCAGTACTCCCCCCGCGTGCACCTGGCGCAGCGCCGCGACCAGTTCGAGCCCGATACGGGCCGCGGCGGGCGGGTCGAGCGGTCCGTCCTCGACCACGAGCTGTTCGAGGGAGCGGCCGGCGACGAGTTCCATGACGATCCACAGGCGCTCGCCCTGGTCCACGACGTCATAGATGCGCACGACATTGGGATGGTCGATCCGGGCCGTGGCCCTGGCTTCGCGCAGGGTCCGTTCGCGGCGGGTTCGGGTGTCCTCCGGGTCGAGTCCGTCGATCCGCATTTCCTTGACGGCGACCTGCCGGTCGAGCATTTCGTCGGTGGCTCGCCACACCCGCCCCATTCCCCCCTGGCCAATACTCTCGGCCAGCCGATATCGACCCGTCACCAATAATCCCGGAACACCGCCACTCGTATTCCCCGTCAAACCCCTGCACCCCCTCAACACCCGCCACAATCGTCCGCCACAGCAGAAACACAATGGTCACACTTCATGCCGTACCAGCATAGTGCGGAGAAATCTTGTGGTACCTCTTCAAGTACTGCGAATTCAGGCGCAGCCAAGGGGGGCGAACATGAGTTCTCGTCACACGACGACCATCGCGGGATCGCTGCTCACGGCATCTTTCTCGGCCGTGATGATCCTTTCCTTCACCGCCGTCGCGGACGACCAGGGACCGGGGAGCAGCAAGGGGGGAAAGGCCGTGGACCCGGCACCGGCGGGCGTGAAGCTGACCACGTTGCTGCCCGAGAAGATCTCGGTGGACAACAGCACGCACGAAACGGCGCTGACCGCCACGGTGAAGAATGAGGGAACCAAGGACAGCGGAAAGATCCGGCTATTGGTGGTCGGATTCGACGGCCTACAGGTCAAGAGCGTCAAAGGTTGTTCCGCCATGGCGGCCAAGGATCTGCCCAAGGGTTCGAACAGTGGATTCGTGTGCGATGTCGGCAATCTCGCGGCCGGAAAGTCGCAGTCGTACGCCGTCGCCGCGACCTTCGATCTGAGCAAGACCGGAAAGATCTGCCTGCCGGTGCAGGACAGCGACGGAAAGAAGACGTTCTGGCAGCAGGGCCCGGTGCCGTTCGGTACGACGAACCCGTCGCCGAACGCCCCGGCCACTCCGCTGCTGCTCGACACCGAGAACAAGCCGGTGACACCCGGCGGCGACCAGTTGCCCAGGACCGGCGCCGGGAGTGACCTTCTGCCGCTCGGCGCGGCGGGGGCGGCGCTCGTCTCCGTCGGGGCGGCGGGGATGTGGTGGGCCCAGCGGCGGCCTCGCCGGCAGCCGCAGTCGTGACCGGGTGGGCCGGGACGCCGTGTGCGCGGCGTCCCGGCCCGCCTTCAGTTTCTGCGCACGCACACGTACTGCGGGGACAGGTGCGGTGCGGCTGTACGGGCCCGGAACACGGAAGAGGCTCGCCGGGTCGAAGTCGGAGTACGACCTGGCGAGCCTCTTTCGAGGGGACTGCGAACCTCTTCCGAGGGGACTACGGCCTCAGCGGTTGAGGAACTTCCAGGCGGTCGGCAGGACGCCCATCGCCAGCGCCGCCTTCAGGGCGTCGCCGATCAGGAACGGGGTGAACCCCGCCGCGAGGGTCGCGCTCAGTGACATGCCGGTGGCGGCGGCCAGGTACGGGAGGCCGACCGCGTAGATGATCGCCTCGCCCAGCAGCATCGTGCCCGCCGTGCGCAGGAACGAGCGGTCGGCGCCGCGTCGGGCGAGGGCGCCCACGGCGGCGGAGGCGAGCATCATGCCGAGGATGTAGCCGAGGGACGGGGCGGCGGTGCCGGAGCCGCCGTCGGCGAACCACGGCATGCCTGCCATGCCGACGAGGGCGTAGAGCGCGAGCGAGAGGAAGCCGCGGCCCGCGCCGAGGGCCGTGCCGACGAGGAGGGCGGCGAAGGTCTGGCCGGTCACCGGGACCGGGGAGCCGGGCACGGGCAGGGAGATCTGGGCGGCGAGACCGGTGAGGGCGGCTCCGCCGAGTACGAGGGTGATGTCCCTGACGCGGGAGGCCGGGAGCAGGTCGGCGAGGACCTCGCCGGGGCGGATGCCTTGGCGGGGGGTGGCGGCAGCGGTGCTCATGGGGACTCCGGCGGGTGACGGGGGGGGTCGGGACACGGTGACGCTATCCCAGGGGGACGGGTGGATCACCGTGTGCGATCGACAAAGCGGGGATCCCGGGCTTGGTGGAGCCCTTACAAAGGGGGCCGCATACACCTATCGGGGCGTGATGCTGGTCACTGAGGTGGGACGGTTTTGTCCACGGAGAGAGTCGAGCGCGGTCTGTAGGGTCTCACCAATTCGCCCCCGCCGCCCCTACCCGTCCCATCCCTCTGGGGCTCCGCCCCGGACCCCGTCTGGCGTCTTCGTTCGACTGCGGCCCGGTGGGGGCCGTTCGCGCAGTTCCCCGCGCCCCTGAAGGCCTCGACTCGGCCAGAGTTCGGAGGCGAAGGCCGATGCGGGGAGCCGGCGGCGCTGCCACCGGTGAGGGCGAGGGATGGGGGACCCTGGCCGGAATCGGGGGTAAGACCTACCCTTCAGGGCATGGTTGCCCAGGCTGAGAACTTCGCGTCGCGTCGCTATGTCGACCTGCGACGCCAGGGCACCGCCACCTGTCGCCCCGGGTAGGGCGGGCGGAGCGCATCCGGCTCGCCGAGACGCGACCGTTTCGGACACGCTCCCTAGGAAGCGCCATGCCTCGTACCTCCCTGGCCCCCTCCCCGCCCACGACACCCCACCGCGCCGCCGTCGGCGACCGCCGCCGCACCAGCGCCAGCGTCATCCTGCGCTCCGTCCTGGAACACGGCCCGGTCGCGCGCAGCACCGTCGCCCGGCTGACCGGCCTCTCCCCCGCCTCGGTGACCGACTACTGCGCCCGGTTCACCGCGCTCGGCCTGATCCGGGAGGCTCCGGCGCCCCGGCAGTCGAACGGCGTCGGACGTCCCCACGTCCCCATCCACCTGGACGACTCCCGGTTCGTGGTCGGCGGAGTCCACGTGGCCGTCCCGTACACCACCGTCGCCCTGCTCGATTTGCGCGGCCGGGTCGTCATGGAGCGACGGCTCGCCCACGACGACGGCACGGAGCCCGACCGCATACTCGCGAACGCCGCCGCCGGGCTGGCCGCCCTGCTCACCGACCACCCCGGCCGCACCCCCCTCGGCATCGGTGTCGCGGCCGGCGGCTGGGTGGACCGCGACTCCGGGACGATCGTGGAGCACGCACTGCTCGGCTGGCGTGACGTCGACGTCCGGGACGCGCTCGGCACGCAGACCGGGCTGCCGGTCCATGTGGACGGGCACGCACGGGCGTTGGTCAACGGAGAGCGGCTGTTCGGGCGGGCGCGCGGCAGCCGCAGCGTGCTGCACCTGTTCGTCGGCAACGTGGTGGACGCCGCCTTCGCCACCCACGACGAGGTGCACCACGGCCCCCGCTCCCAGGCCGGGGCGATCGCCCATCTGCCGTTGCCGGGCGGCTCGGAGCGGTGCGACTGCGGCCGGACCGGCTGCCTTCAGGCCGAGTTGAGCGAGCGGACGCTGTGCCGGCGGGCGCGGGAGGCTGGGGTCATCACCATCGCCGACCCGATGCACGTGGTCGGCGCCGCGGCCGACGGCGACCCCGTCGCCGTCCGTCTGCTGCTGGAGCGGGCGCGGACGGTCGGGCGGGCGGCCCGGCTGCTGCTGGACGTGCTCAACCCGGACACGGTCGTCGTCGCGGAGGTCGGGACCGTGCATCGGGAGGACTGCCTCGGGGCGCTGCGCGCCGAGGTGGGGGCGGACCGGGCTGCCTCGGTCCTGCCGACCAGTTTCCCGAAATCCGTGCTCGCCGTCGCGGGTGGATCCGTGGCACTCGACGTGGTGTACCGGGATCCGCTGAGCCTGTCACCGGGGACGAATTAATTCAGAAACTCGGAATGTTGACAGCGGTCGTACGAGGACAGGAGCATCCTCCTCATGAGCAGCTCGCGGGTGCAGGTTCCGCTGACCAAGTGCCGCGTCGTCGACCTTATGCGGGTCGCACGCACGCGTTGTTGCTGACGCCGGGTCACTGCCGCGTCGACGCCTTGACCTGCCGGTGTGCCGGCCCGCTGGTGTGTCGGCCTGCTGATGTGGTGACCTGCTGACGCGTTGACGCGTCGACGATCACCCGGCTTCTTCTGCCGCGCCTTCGGCGTGCGCCTCCCGCTTCCCCATGCGCGCGTATTTCGCTTCTTTCACCTCCCTCCCTTGTTGAATTCCGCCTGCCCGGAATTCCGCGCGCATTTCCGCCACTTGGATCCCCGGAGTCCTCCCATGCCACCACTGTCTCCTTCGTCGTCCCCTTTCGCGCCCGGTGTCGACCGGCGGCTGTTCCTGTCCTCCCTGCTCGGCGTGGCCGCCGCGGCCGGACTGAGCGGTTGCGCGGGGGCCAGTGCCGCCGACAGCAAGTCCAAGGGGTCCCTGTCCGCCCCGTTGTCCGCCAAGGTCCCCTCGGGTACGAGCCTCAAGATCGCCTCGTACCAGAACGTCCAGCAGCTCCAGTTCAAGCTCGCGGGCCTCACCGATCTGCCGTTCACCGTCTCCAGCTGGGTGAACATCGGCGCCGGGCCCGATGTCATCAACGCCTTCCGGGCCAAGTCCCTGGACGTCGCCAACAACGCGGGCATCCCGCCGATCCAGGCGCACTACCAGGGCTACGCCGCCAAGATCGTCGCGATCAACATCACCCGCAAGCCCAACTACCTCTTCGCGACCAAGCCAGGCAGTGACATCCACACCGTCGCGGACTTCAAGGGCAAGAAGCTGGCCTTCTCACAGGGACAGGCGCAGGGGGTCGTACTGCTGCGCGCCCTGAAGCAGGCCGGGATCAAGTACGACGACGTCCACCTGGTGCCGCTGACCAGCAACCAGTTCCTCACCGCGCTCCAGGCGGGGCAGGTGGACATCGCTCCGCTCGCCAACCAGCAGGCCCCGGCCTACCTCAAGCAGTACGGGTCCAAGGGCGCTCACACCATCACCACCGATGTCGTGGACCTGCTCAACCTGCTGTGGGCGCCCACCTCCGTGCTGGCCGACCCGGCGAAGGCGGCGGCCGTCGCCGCGTACATCCCGCGCTGGGCGCAGGGGCAGGTGTGGGCGTACGAGCACCCGGACGCCTGGAACGAGGAGTTCTACGTCAAGACGCAGAACCTCACGCTCGCACAGGCCCGGTCCATCACCGAGCTCGCCAACAAGCCGCTGTTCCCGCCGAGTTGGGACGAGGCGGTGAAGTGGGAGCAGGAGACCGCCGATCTGCTGGCCGAGGGCGGCTTCGTGAAGGCGTTCAAGGTCGGCTCGCTCTTCGACCGGCGCTTCGAGGGCATCGCGGCGAAGGCCGTCCCGGCGGAGTACCGGAAGTGACGGCCATGACGACCACCACGACCTCGACCGCCGTGCCGGTGACCGCCGCCGAGGACCCGCCTGCCGTACGGCGCAGGAGGCGCCGCGGCCTCGCTCCCGGCAAGCGCCTGCCCGCCTCCCGGCTCATCGGCCCCGCTCTCTTCCTCGCCCTGTGGGCGGTCGCCTCCGCCGCCGGACAGCTGGACCCGGGCGCGATCCCGGCGCCCTGGACGGTCCTGAAGACCGCCGGTCACCTGTGGACCGACGGCACGCTCCCCACCGACGTCCGCACCTCCCTGGAACGCGCTGGATACGGCTTCGCGCTGGGCCTGACCGCCGGTGTGGTCCTCGCGCTGGCGGCCGGGCTCAGCCGGATCGGCGAGGCGCTGATCGACGGGACCGTGCAGCTCAACCGGGCGATCCCGACCTTGGGCCTCATCCCGCTGTTCATCCTCTGGCTGGGCATCGGCGAGACCTTCAAGATCGCCATCATCGCGATCGTCGTCTACATCCCGATCTACCTCAATCTGCACGCCGCGCTGTCCGGCATCGACCACCGCTACGTCGAACTCGCCGAGGTCCAGGGCCTGTCGAGGCTCCAGTTCGTCCGCCAGATCGTCATCCCCGGCGCGTTGCCCGGCTTCTTCGTGGGGCTGCGCCTCGGGGTGACCGGCTCCTGGCTGAGCCTGGTGGTCCTGGAGCAGATCAACGCCACCAGCGGCCTCGGCTACATGATGTTCCAGGCCCAGAACTACGGCCAGTCGGACGTCATCCTGGTCGGCCTGCTGATCTACGGCGTCTTCGGCCTGGTCTCCGACAGCGTGGTCCGTCTCGTCGAACGGAGGGTGCTGTCATGGCGCCGCACGCTCAGCAGCTGACCACCGCGCCCGCCGTCCAGCTCCGGGGTCTTACACGGTCGTTCGACGGCCGTACGGTCCTCGACGACATCGACCTCGACCTGCCCGCCGGACAGTTCACGGCCCTGCTCGGGCACAGCGGCTCCGGCAAGAGCACGCTGCTGCGGGCCATCGCGGGCCTGGACCACGAGGTCGTCGGAAGCGGCCGGCTCACCGCCCCGGAGCGGGTGTCGGTCGTCTTCCAGGACTCCCGGCTGCTGCCCTGGCGGCGGGTCCTCGACAACGTGCTGCTCGGCACGAACGGTAAGGAAGCGGCCGAGAAGGGCCGCGAAGCCCTCGCCGAGGTGGGCCTGAAAGGCCGCGAACGCGCCTGGCCCAACGAGCTGTCCGGCGGCGAGGCCCAGCGCGCCGCCCTGGCCCGCTCTCTGGTCCGCGAGCCCGAACTCCTCCTCGCCGACGAACCGTTCGGCGCGCTGGACGCGCTCACCCGGATCCGGATGCACGTGCTGCTCAGGGAGCTGTGGGAGCGCCACCGCCCCTCGGTGCTCCTGGTCACCCACGACGTGGACGAGGCGATCGTCCTCGCCGACCGGGTGCTCGTGCTCGACCAGGGCCGGATCGGTCTCGACCTGACCATCGACCGCCCCCACCCGCGCTCCTACCGGGAGCCGGTACTGAGTGAATACCGGGAGCGCCTCCTTGCCGCCCTCGGTGTGACGGAGGACCACGCATGACCCGCCGACTCCACCTCAACGCCTTCCTGATGAACACCGGCCATCACGAGGCGTCGTGGCGGCTGCCGGAGAGCGACCCGTACGCCCACGTCGAACTCGCCCACTACGTCGAGCTGGCCCGGATCGCCGAACGCGGCACCTTCGACTCCCTCTTCCTCGCCGACGGACCCCAGTTGTGGAGCAACCTCGCCCAACGGCCCGCCGGCGCCCTGGAACCGCTCACCCTGCTCACCGCGCTGGCGACGGCCACCGAGCACATCGGCCTGATCGCCACGGCGTCCACGTCCTACAACTCCCCCTACAACCTTGCCCGCAAGTTCGCCTCTCTCGACATCATCAGCGGCGGCCGGGCGGGCTGGAACATCGTCACCACGGCGGGCGCGGAGGCCGCCCGCAACTTCGGCCTCGACGCCGAGCCCGCGCACGCCGAACGGTACGCGCGCGCCGCCGAGTTCCTGGACGTCTCGCTCAAGCTCTGGGACAGCTGGGAGGACGACGCGATCGTCGCCGACAAGGCGGCCGGCGTGTGGGGCGACGACGCCAAGATCCACCCGCCGCGCCACCAGGGGACGTACTTCCGGGTCGAGGGCGCCCTCAACGTGCCCCGTTCGCCGCAGGGCTACCCGCTGCTCGTGCAGGCGGGGTCGAGCGAGGACGGCAAGACCTTCGCGGCGCGCTACGCGGAGGCGGTGTTCACCGCGCAGCAGACCCTCGCCGACGCCCAGGCCTTCTACACGGACCTCAAGTCCCGTACGGCGGCGGCCGGTCGGGATCCCGAGCACATCAAGGTGCTGCCCGGCATCGTCCCGGTGCTCGGCTCGACGCAGGCCGAGGCGCGGGCGAACGAGCAGGTCCTGGAGGACCACATCGTGTACACGCACGGCGTGGACCGCCTGGAGCACCTGCTGCAACTGGAGCCCGGAACCCTGGAGTTGGACGCCCAGCTCCCCGCGGACCTGCCTCCCGAGGACGTCATCGAGGGCGCCAAGAGCCGCTACACCCTCGTCGTCGAACTCGCCCGCCGCGAACGGCTCACCGTACGGCAGCTGATCGGGCGGCTCGGCGGCGGACGCGGGCACCTCACCTTCACCGGCACGCCGGAGCAGGTCGCCGACGCGATCGAGACCTGGTTCACCCAGGGCGCCGCCGACGGCTTCAACATCATGCCCGCAACCCTGCCCTCCGGCCTCGACGCCTTCGTCGACCACGTCGTCCCGATCCTGCGCGCCCGCGGCCTGCTCCGCACGGAGTACGGACCGCGCCGGACCCTCCGGGAGCGCTACGGCCTCCCCCGCCCCGCCAACCAGTACCTCCAGCCCGCTCTCGTCTGAAAGGACCCCGCATGTCCATCGAGATCAGCAAGGTCACCGCGAACATAGGCGCCCGGGTCTCCGGCGCAGACATCTCCAAGCCGCTCGACGAGGAACAGGTCACCGCGATCCGCGAGGCCCTCAACGTCCACAAGGCCCTGGTCTTCGACGACGTGCACCTCGACGACGAGGGCCAGCAGGCCTTCGCCCGCCACTTCGGCGACCTCACCACCGCCCACCCGACGGTGGCCGCCGTCGACGGCGCCCCGAACGTGCTCCCCGTCGACAGCGAGCGCGGGCGCGCCAACCACTGGCACACCGACGTGACCTTCGTCCTCAACCCGCCCCAGGCCAGCACCCTGCGCAGCATCACGATCCCGCCGTACGGCGGCGAGACCCTGATCTCCAGTTCGGCGGCCGCCTACCGGGACCTGCCCGCCCCGCTGCGCGCGCTCGCCGACACCCTGTGGGCCGAGCACACCAACGACTACGACTA
This sequence comes from Streptomyces sp. NPDC058086, assembly GCF_042885015.1. Lineage (NCBI taxonomy): Bacteria > Bacillati > Actinomycetota > Actinomycetes > Kitasatosporales > Streptomycetaceae > Streptomyces > Streptomyces sp. NPDC058086. Next base: position 10,550 of record NZ_JBHVST010000076.1, read on the forward strand.
CGCGGTGCCGGACGAGCAGATCGACGAGGAACAGGCCGCCCAGCGCGCCCAGTTCACGTCGATCAAGTTCCGTACCGCCCATCCCGTCGTCCGGGTCCACCCGCTGACCGGCGAGCGCGGGCTGTTCATCGGCGGGTTCGCGCAGCGGATCGTCGGGCTGTCGGTGGGCGAGTCCCGCAAGCTGCTCGACCTGTTCCAGTCGTACGTCACCCGGCCGGAGAACATCCTGCGCTGGCGCTGGTCCCCGAACCAGCTGGTCCTGTTCGACAACCGGATCACCCAGCACTACGCGATCGACAACTACGACGGCCGGCCGCGCCGCCTGCACCGGGTGACCGTCGCCGGTGACGTACCGGTCGGCATCGAGGGCAAGGAGAGCTACTCGATCGAGGGCGACGCCTCGCACTACACGTCCGTGGCCGAGTAAAGGAAATCTCACTCTCCGTGCCCCGGGTGTCCGCATAGTGGGCAGCCTCTCCCCCTGAGCGGAGAGGCTGCCCAGACTGTGGGCGTTTTTGCCCACTCGCACGTAAGGGACCACCCGCTCTCATGTCCCGCACCACCCTCGACACCCCACCCACCGCTCCCGACGCACACGCCCCGCTGTCCCACGGCCTCAAGCAGCGCCATCTGTCGATGATCGCCCTCGGCGGCGTGATCGGCGCCGGTCTCTTCGTCGGGTCCGGCGCGGGGATCGCCGCCGCCGGACCGTCGATCGTGATCGCGTACGCGGTCTCCGGTCTGCTGGTCATGCTGGTGATGCGGATGCTCGGCGAGATGTCCGCCGCGTATCCGTCCTCGGGCTCGTTCTCGGCGCACGCCGAGCGGGCGATCGGACCATGGGCGGGCTTCACCGCGGGGTGGTCCTTCTGGGTGCTGCTCTGCACGGCCGTGGGGCTCGAAGGGATCGGGGCGGCGAAGATCGTCACCGGCTGGCTGCCGGGTACGCCCGAGTGGGCCTGGGTCGCCCTGTTCATGGTGGTCTTCTGTGTCGCGAACCTCGCCGCCGTGAAGAACTTCGGCGAGTTCGAGTTCTGGTTCGCCGCGCTGAAGGTCGGCGCGATCAGCCTGTTCCTGGTCCTTGGCGTACTGGCCGTCGCGGGCGTCCTGCCGGGCACCGACTCCCCCGGCATCTCGAACCTCACCGGCCAGGGCGGCTTCCTCCCGCACGGCAGCGAGGGGCTGGTCGTCGGTCTGCTCGCGTCGGTCTTCGCGTACGGCGGTCTGGAGACGGTCACCATCGCGGCGGCCGAGTCGGAGAATCCGGTCCAGGGCGTCGCGCGTGCCGTCCGTACGGCGATGTGGCGCATCGCGCTCTTCTACATCGGCTCCATGGCGGTCATCGTCACGCTGGTCCCCTGGGACTCGAAGGAGGTCGTCGAGAAGGGCCCGTACGTCGCCGCCCTCGACCACCTGGGCATCGCGGGCGCAGGCCGGCTGATGAACGTGGTCGTGTTCGTCGCGCTGCTCTCGGCGATGAACGCCAACATCTACGGCTCCTCGCGCATCGCCTACTCGCTGGTGGAGCGCGGCCAGGGCCCGAAGGCCCTCGGCAGGGTCTCGGCCGGAGTCCCGCGCGTCGCGGTGCTCGTCTCCTGCGTCTTCGGCTTCGTGTGCGTGCTGCTGAGCTACTGGCGCCCGGACGACGTCTTCCCCTGGCTGCTGAACATGATCGGCGCGGTGATCCTGGTCGTGTGGATCTTCATCGCGGTCTCGCAGCTGCTGCTGCGGCGCCGGGTGGAGCGCGAGGCACCTCAGAAGCTGGTCGTGCGGATGTGGCTGTTCCCGGCGCTGACCTGGGTGGCGCTGGCCGGCATGGCCGCGATCTTCGTCCTGATGGCCCGGCAGCCGGACACCCGGGTACAGCTGTACTCGACGGGCGGCATGACGCTGTTCCTGGCGGCCGTCGGATACGTATGGCAGCGGGCCCGCGCCGCCCGCTGACCGTTCCCGCTCCCCCGAAAGGCCCTCGTGCGACCCGCACGAGGGCCTTTTGTTGCTAGCGTGCACTTGCAAGCTATGTGCAATAAGGTCTTACGAGGCCGGAGGGGACTTCGTCATGCCCGTCTACACACTCCCTGAGCTGCCGTACGACTACGCCGCACTCGCACCCGTGATCAGCCCCGAGATCATCGAGCTGCACCACGACAAGCACCACGCGGCGTATGTGAAGGGGGCCAACGACACGCTGGAGCAGCTCGCGGAGGCGCGTGACAAGGAGTCGTGGGGAGCGGTCAACGGGCTGGAGAAGAACCTGGCCTTCCATCTCTCCGGCCACATCCTGCACAGCATCTACTGGACGAACATGAGCGGGAACGGCGGCGGTGAGCCCCTCGCCGTGGACGGTGTGGGTGAGCTCGCGGACGCGATCACCGAGTCGTTCGGCTCCTTCGCCGGATTCAAGGCGCAGCTGACGAAGGCCTCCGCGACCACCCAGGGCTCCGGCTGGGGCGTCCTCGCCCACGAGCCGCTCAGCGGTCGCCTCGTCGTCGAGCAGATCTACGACCACCAGGGCAACGTGGGGCAGGGCTCGGTGCCGATCCTGGTGTTCGACGCCTGGGAGCACGCCTTCTACCTCCAGTACCGCAACCAGAAGGTCGACTTCATCGACGCGATGTGGCGGGTCGTCGACTGGCAGGACGTGGCCAGGCGTTACGAGGCGGCCACGTCCCGCGCGAACGTCTTGCTGCCGACCCCCTGAGGCGGGTATGAAACGTCCTGCTCGTGATCGTCTTCTCACCTTTCACGTGGCAGGCGGAGAAACGGAGGGCCCCCGCGAGGACGTGACTCGCGGGGGCCCTCCTCCTGCATGCACCGCCCGCGTCAGGCGCAGGGCACGTTGAGCGACAGCAGCGCGGCGGCACCGTCCGTCATACGGAGTTCGGTGATCGCGGCGTTGCGCAGCCGCGGGAGGACCCTGCGGTACTCGCCCAGCGGGATGGACAGCAGCGAGCAGAGCACCAGCCGGAGCAGGGTGTTGTGGGCGACGACCAGGACGCGTTCGCCGTGGTGCGCGGCCGCGATCCGGCGCAGGACGGCCGCCCCGCGGGCCGCCGCGGTGCGCGGGTCCTCCGCCTCCGGGAAGGGGTACGACACCGGGTCGACCCGGAACGCCTTCGCCCGGGCGGGGTTCTCGGCCTCGAACTCGGCGAGGGTGCGGCCCTCCACCACCCCGAAGTCGCATTCGCGCAGGGCGGGTTCGCGGTGCGCGGTGAGACCGAGGGCGCGGCAGGCGGGCTCGGCCGTGGCGACGGCGCGCGAGAGGGTCGACGTCCAGACGGCGTCCACGGGGTGCGCGGCGGCCCAGCGCCCGAGCGCCTCGGCCTGGGCGTGCCCCTCGTCGGCGAGGGGGACGTCGCTCACTCCGGCGTAGCGGTTCTCGGCATGCCAGACGGTCCGGCCGTGCCGGGCGAGCAGCAGGGTCGTGCTCACTGAGGCTGCGGGACTCACGGCGCTGTGGGTCATGTTCGTCGTACTCATGACCCGCCAGTATTCCGGTCGGGGCGCGCTCGCGTGTGCGCTCCGGCGGAAGCCCGCCGTCCGGGGTTGGCCGGCAGTGCCGCGAAGGCCCCGTGAGGAGCGAAGAGAAGCCTCACGGGGCCTTACGGTGGGCGGGCTTCCGGGGCATCGTTGCGGGATGCCGAGGGAAATGACGTACCCCTGCTACACGTGTGGGTCCTACCAGCCGCACCGCCAGCCCCGGGACGACCGGGAGCGGGACATCATCCGCAAGCTGGCGAACCTCCAGAAGCCGAACGCGTATGTGGACGACTACTGGATCTGCGGCCGCACCGACTTCGACTGCCGCAACATCCGCACGGCATCGAGGGTCAAGCCGTTCGACCCGCCCCAGAAGATGCCCGAGCCGGAATGACTCCTGGTGGCCCCTACAGGTTGCTGAAGTCCGGGCCCTTCGTGCGGGTCCGCTTGATCTCGTAGAAGCCGGGGGTCGAGGCGACCAGCAGCGTGCCGTCCCACAGCCTGGCCGCGGCCTCGCCCTTCGGGGTGGGCGTGACGACCGGGCCGAAGAAGGCGATCTGCTCGCCGTCGTCGCCGGGGAGCGCGATCACCGGGGTGCCGACCTCCTGGCCGACCTTCTCGATGCCCTCCTTGTGGGAGGCGCGCAGCTCGGCGTCGAACTCGAAGTCCTCCTGGTCGGCGTAGTCGAGCAGGGAGGCCGGGAGGCCGACGTCCTCGAGCGCGCCCGCGATCGCCTCGATGGTCGCGCCCTCGCCCTGGTTGTGGATGCGAGTGCCGAGGGCGGTGTAGAGCGGGCCGAGGACGTCCTCGCCGTGCTTCTGCCAGGCGGCGGTGACCACCCGGATCGGCTTCCAGGCCTTGGTGGCGAGCATGTCCCGGTACTCCTCGGGCAGCTGGTCCAGCTTGTCCTCATTGAGGACCGCGAGGCTCATGATGTGCCAGCGGACCTCGATGTCCCGGACCTTCTCCACTTCCAGCACCCAGCGCGAGGTCATCCAGGCCCAGGGGCACAGCGGGTCGAACCAGAAGTCGACGGGGGTCTTGGTGGAGGCGGTCTCGGGCATGGTTCTCCTCGGAAAGCGGTGTTTCCCGCAGCAACACCGGAGGCCGCTCGCCTCATTCCCGGGTGTCCCGCGTCATTCCCGGCTGTCCCGCGTCAGGGGCACATGGCAGGATCGCTCCTGTCCAGCCGTGTCCGCCGTGGGATGCCGGACATCCGTTCCGCAGGATCCATATCCATTCCGTGACGCCCCGAGGGAGTGCCGCCCGTGCCCGGTGACAATCTGACCCGCGACGAGGCCCAGGAGCGGGCAGCGCTGCTGTCCGTGGACGGGTACGAGGTCTCCCTCGACCTGCGCTCCGCCCTGGGCGACATCGAGGCCGAGCCGCGCACGTTCCGCTCGGTGACCACGATCCGCTTCCGCTGCGCGGAGCCGGGCGCCGCGAGCTTCGCCGATCTGCTCGCACCGAGCGTCACGGCCGTGTCGCTCAACGGCAAGGACCTGGACCCCGGCGAGGTCTTCGACGGCTCCCGCATCCGGCTGGAGGACCTCCGGGCCGACAACGAGCTGGTCGTCGACGCGCAGTGCGCCTACTCCCGCACCGGCGAGGGCATGCACCGCTTCGTCGACCCCGAGGACGGCGAGGTCTACCTCTACACCCAGTACGAGCCCGCCGACTCCCGGCGCGTCTTCGCGAACTTCGAGCAGCCGGACCTCAAGGCCCCCTTCCGCTGCGAGGTGCGGGCCCCGGAGGGGTGGGCGGTCTGGAGCAACGGCGTCGGTGAACTCGTCGACGGTGTGTGGAGGTTCACCGAGACCAAGCCGATCTCCACGTACATCACCGCGTTCGTGGCGGGCCCGTACCACTACGTCACGGACAGCTACGCGCGCACCTTCGACGACGGTACGACGCTGGAGATCCCGCTCGGCGCGATGTGCCGCAAGGGTCTGGCGCCCCACTTCGACTCCGACGACGTGTTCCTGGTGACCAAGCAGGGGCTCGACTTCTTCCACGACCACTTCGACTTCCCCTACCCGTTCGGGAAGTACGACCAGGCGTTCGTGCCCGAGTACAACCTCGGCGCGATGGAGAACCCGGGGCTCGTCACCTTCCGCGAGGAGTTCATCTTCCGCGGCAAGGTGACCCAGGCGTCGTACGAGGGCCGGGCCAACGTCATCCTGCACGAGATGGCGCACATGTGGTTCGGCGACCTCGTCACCATGGAGTGGTGGGACGACCTGTGGCTCAAGGAGTCCTTCGCCGACTTCATGGGCGCGTTCGCGCTGGTCGGGGCGACCCGCTTCGAGAACGGCTGGATCACCTTCGCCAACCGCCGCAAGGCCTGGGCGTACCGTGCCGACCAGCTGCCCTCCACCCACCCCATCACTGCCGACATCCGTGACCTCCAGGACGCCAAGCTCAACTTCGACGGAATCACGTACGCGAAGGGGGCGAGCGTGCTCAAGCAGCTCGTCGCGTACGTCGGCCAGGACGCGTTCCTGGAGGGCGCGCGCCGCTACTTCAAGCGGAACGCATACGGCAACACGCGCCTCGACGACCTGCTGTCGGCGCTGGAGGAGACCAGCGGGCGTGATCTGGCCACCTGGTCGCGGGCGTGGCTCCAGACGGCCGGGGTGAACTCCCTCACCCCGCAGGTGATCCTGAGCGCCGAGGGCCGCATCACGGAGCTGGCCGTGCTCCAGGAGGCCCCCGAGTCGCACCCCGAACTGCGGCCGCACCGCGTCGCGGTGGGCCTGTACCGGCGTGAGGACGCCGATGGGTCCCTGGTGCGGTACGCGCGCGCCGAGGTCGACGTCGTCGGCCCCCGTACGGTGATCGAGGAGCTGGTCGGCGCGGACGCACCTGAGCTGGTCCTCGTCAACGACGACGACCTCACGTACTGCAAGATCCGCTTCGACGAGAACTCGCTGGCCACGCTGCGCGAGAGGCTCGGCGACATCACCGACCCGCTCGCCCGCGCGCTGTGCTGGTCGGCGCTGTGGAACCTCACCCGGGACGCGCTGATGCCGGCCCGGGACTTCGTGGGCCTGGTGCTGAGCTTCGCGGGCCGCGAGTCCGACATCGGCGTCCTGCAGATGCTGCACGCCTGGGCGCACTCGGCGCTCGTCCACTACGCGGCCCCCGACTGGCGTGCGGAGGGCGGCCGGCTTCTCGCCCAGGGCGCCCTGAAGGAGCTGCGGCTCGCCGAGCCCGGCAGCCAGCACCAGCTGACCTGGGCCCGTTTCTTCGCGACGGTCGCCTCCGAGCAGGCCGATCTGCAACTGCTGCTGCACCTCCTCGAGGGGACCGCCAAGGTCGACGGCCTGGACGTCGACCAGGAGCTGCGCTGGGCGCTCCTGGAACCGCTGGCCGCGCACGGCGTCGCCGACGAGTCCCTCCTCGCGGCCGAACTGGCCCGCGACGACACGGCCTCCGGCAAGCGCCACCAGGTCCGCTGCCTCGCCGCCCGCCCCTCTGCGGCGGTCAAGGCCCAGGCCTGGGCGCAGGTCGTCGAGTCGGACGCGCTGTCCAACGCGCTGGTCGAGGCGACCATCGCGGGCTTCGCGCAGCCCTCCCAGCGGGAACTGCTGGCCCCCTACGCCGCGAAGTACTTCGCGGCCATCGAACGCGTCTGGGCCGAGCGGTCCATCCAGATCGGCATGGACGTCGTCAAGGGCCTGTTCCCGTCCCTCCGGGACTCCCAGGAGACCCTGGACGCGACGGACGCCTGGCTCACCGCCCACGAGGACGCGGCGCCGGCCCTGCGCCGTCTGGTCCTGGAGGCGCGGGACGACCTGGCGCGCACCCTGCGGGGACAGGCGTGCGACACGGCGGCGGGGTCGTAGCGACAACGGCCGGGAAGTGACGGGGCCCCGGGTCGCCCATACGGCCGCCCGGGGCCCCGTTACCGAACCCGCGCACCGGGCCCCGTAACCCCGATCCGGACCAGGGTCTTTCGGCAGTCGAACGTCCGTACTTTAGGGCGAGCTTGTCCAGATTTGTCGACAGGCGTGTAACAGCGGTTAGGGGACGGATCGGGCGCGGGAAACCCCCGGTCATGAACCACAACACCCCACTCTCCCTCCGCCCCCTGCGCCACCTGTCCCACACGCAGCGGCGGGTCCTGACCGCTGCCCAGCTGCGCACCCACGGCGTCACGGCCGCCGACACGAACGAGCAGTGCCGCCCGGGCGGCCCCTGGCAGCAGATCCTCCCCGGCGTCTTCCTCCTCCACCCGGGGCCGCCCACCTCCGAGGAACGCCTGCACGCCGTCCTGCTGTTCGCGGGCCGCACCCCCGCACGCGAGCCGGCGCCGGGCATCCCCGTCCAGCCGGGCGCCGAGGAACCGCACGCCCCGCGCCCGTACGCGGACGCGCTGATCACGGGCCTGGCGGCGCTGACCCTGCACGGATTCACCTCGTCGCCCCCGCTGACCTCCCTCGACAAGATCGACGTCCTGGTCCCCCGGCTGCGCCGGCTGCGCTCGCACGGCTGTGCCCACATCGTCCGTACGCCTTCGCTGCCCGCCCCCTCGTACCTCACGGGTGTCCCGGTCGCCCCCGTGCCGCGCGCCCTCGCCGACGCGGTGGCGGAGCTGTCGGACGCGGGCGCGGTACGGCGGCTGCTGACCGAGGCGGTACGCGCCGGGCACTGCGAACCCGCCTCGGTGGTACGTGAGTTGACGCAGGCGCGGCTGCTGAGCCGGCCGCACGTGGTGGACGCGGTGGACTCGCTGCTGGCGGAGGGCCGGGCGATCGCGGAGGACCGCCTCTACCGGATGGTGCGGGAGTACGGCCTGCCCGACCCGGTCTGGAACGTCGACCTGCGCCTGCCCGGCGGGCCCCACCTGGGCGGCCTCGACGCGTACTGGCCCGAGCAGGCGGTGGCCATGGAGCTGGACACCCGGACGCCCCGGCAGGGACACCGGCAAGGCCATGGCCTGGACGACGACGCCCTCTGGTCGGAGTACGCCCGCAAGCGCGAGCACCTGGAGCGGCTGGGCATCACGGTCGTCCACATCACCCCGCGGAAGCTGCGCGAGGCGATGGAGCAGCAGGCGGCGGTGGTCCGCACCGCGCTGATGGCGGCGAACGACCGGGATCCGGCGGCGTATGTCGTGGTGCTGCCCCGATAGTGACGGACCGGAGATATGAGCCGGGGGGGGTGGGGGGCCGGCGGGAGTTCCGGCGGCCCCTCCTCGTGCGGGTACCCGTGGGGTCTCACGAACAGCGTGATGCGGGCGGGTTCGGTCAGGCCGTCCGGGGCCTACTTGCCGCAGAACTCCCCCTCGATCACCGCGTCGCTGTCCCCCGACCAGTCCCCGTTGAAGTTGAAGGCCAGGGAGTGGCGGCCGTCCGCCGTCGTCACGGCGGAGGACGTCGAGCCGTGGATGCCGCCGTCGTGGCCCCACACATGGACACCGCAGCCGAGCTTGCGGTCGATGAGACCCAGGCCGTAGCGGGCGCCCGGGATCTCGTCGGCCCTCACCGTGGTCTTCATCTCCTTCAGCTGCTTCGGCGGAAGGAGCCGGCCGTCCAGCAGGGCCGCGTAGAAGCGGTTCAGGTCGGCGGAGTCGGAGATCATCTCCCCGGCCGAGGAGGCCAGGGAGGGGTTGAGCCGCGTGACGTCGTACGTCGGGCCCGTCGTCGTCCGGGCCAGTTTCGAGTACGCGTGGCTGCTGGGCCGTGGGAGCGCCGTGCGTGTGCCGGGGACGGACGTGGCGCGCAGGCCGAGCGGTTCGATGACGCGGCGGCGGATCTCCGTGGCGTAGGAGTGGCCGGTGACCTTCTCGATCACCATGCCTGCCAGCACGTAGTTGGTGTTGGAGTAGCTCCAGGACGTACCCGGCGCGAAGAGCGGTTCGTGGGTCATCGCGATCGCCACGAGCTGCTCGGGCGTCTTCGTGTCGTATCGGTGTTCGAGGAAGCCGTCCTTCAGGAAGTACGTGCGGGCGAAGTCCTCGTCCGCCGTGTAGTTGAAGATGCCGCTGGTGTGGTTGAGGAGCTGGCGGACGGTGATCCGGCGTCCGTCGTGGCCGTGACCCCGGACCACGCCCGGGAGCCACTTCTCCACCTTGTCGTCCAGCGACAGCCGCCGCTCCGCCTCCAGCTGCAACAGCACCGTCGACACGAACGTCTTCGTGATGCTGCCCACGCGGTAGTGGTCGGCCGTACCGCGGGGCGTGCGCGTCCGCACGTCGCCCACGCCCGCCGTGGCCGACCACGTGCCGCCGGTGTCCCGCGCCGTCGCCGTCACGCCCGGCACTCCGTCCTTCACCGCGGCGTCCATGGCGGCGCGGGTCGCACCGTGGTGACCGGCCCCGGCGGGAGCCGCCACCGCGGGCCCCGCCAGAGCGGCCGCGAGCGCCACCGCCGTCGCCGCCACCAGTCCCGTACGCACTGACATGCCGTTCCCCCTTCACCGGTGAACCTGGTCGGGGGGAGGGACCCGGCGGGCCGGTGTGAAGGTTGCCCGCCTGTACACCAGTTGAGTGGATTTCGGCCGTTCTTCGGGCTTCCTCAGGCCTTCTTCAGCACGAGCTCCGTGTTGCGGTCCCGCGAGGCGCCGGCCAGCTCGGTGCTGCGGCCCGGGGAGTTGAAGGCGAGCTCGCGGTAGAGGGCGGCGAGCCCGGTCTGGCTGAGGTCGGAGAAGTCCGTACGGTGCGGGGCCGCGGACTCGATGAGGGTGGTGAAGAGGGAGAGCGTGCCGTCCTTGTTGTCGACGACCTCGATGATGCGGGCGAGGTGCGGGAAGTCGACGTGGGAGGCGGTGTTGATCTCCCAGAAGGAGCCGTGGTTCGGCGCGGAGTGCGCGATGATCTCGTTCTTGTGGGTGTGGCCGTTCACCCAGGCCAGCACGTTGCGGTGCTTGGCGAGCGTGGCGACCACGTCCTCGCCGCCGTGGCGCTTGTCGCTCGGGTGCGCGGGGTCGGTGCGGCGGTTGGTCATCGACTTGCTGGTGTGGTGGCTGAAGACGATGGCGTACGAGTCCTTGTTGTCGCTCAGCGTCTTGTCCAGCCAGCGCAGCTGGGTCGTCCCGATGGAACCCATGTAGTGGCCGCCCGGGTCGGTGGTGTCGATGCTGATCCCGATGATGTCGTCGGAGATGCGGAAGGCGTAGTACTGGGTGCCCGCGGCGAGGTTGGCCTGTGAGTAGCCGTGGCCGATCGGGCCGGGGCCGGTGTGTGCGGGGTCGAGGTGCGCCTTGAGGTACTCGGCGGGCGTGAAGGGGGCGCGCGACTCGTCCGGGGTGACCGGGCGCAGCTGCCGCGCGTGCGCCTTGAGGAGGTCCCTGAGCTGGGTGCCCTTGGGGTCCTTGTCGTTCTTGATGGCGGCGCGCAGGGCGACGCTCGCCGAGGCGGGCAGCGTCATCAGCTTCTTGCCGCCGACGGCGAACTCGGCGAGGAAGGAGTCGCCGTGCCGGTAGCAGCCCAGCGGCAGCGCGTCGTGGTTGCCGACCGTGGAGTACCAGGGCAGGCCGAGGCCGGGGCTGCGCAGCTCACGGATGGCGGCCGCGAGGAAGCCGTGCAGGTGCGGGAAGCCGCGCTCCTTGTCGGCGTCGCGCAGGGCCGCGTCCGGCTGCCAGTACAGCTTGAGACCGCTGTTCTGAACGCCCTCGTAGTGGCGCGGGTCGCCGCTGTTGGGGCTGATCCGGCCACCGCTCATGACCTTCAGGAACCAGTCCAGCTCCGTCTTGGAGTTGTTGTCCGTGTTGTCCCCGGTGGTCATGACGAAGTGCAGCGGGGAGCCGGTGACGGGGGCGCCCCGCAGCGCGTTGACCCGCTCGACGAGCGAGACGGCGCCGGCCACGGTCAGCGACTCGTGCGGACGCCAGGCGTTCGCGGCGCCGGTACGCAGGTACTCGAGCCGCAGCGGGTGCTGGACGTCGATCAGGTGCAGGTCGGTGAACTGCACGAACGCGGCGAGCGCGGTGCGCCGGTCGGCCCGGCCCGACTTGGCCGCGGCCAGGTCGCCGCGTACGACCCGCTTCCAGGCGGGGCCGTCACCGAGCCGCCGGTAGCCGCCCGAGCCGGAGCGCGGCGCGGCCACGCTCTCCAGGGTGGTGCCGCGCTCGTAGGGAGCGAGGGGGGCGGCGGGCGCCTGCCTGGACACGGCGACGGCCGACTCGCCGGTGGTGGCGGCGTGCGCCTCGGAGTCGGGCCGCAGGGCGTAGCCGATGCCCGCGGAGAGGGTCACCGCCCCGGTGGCGGCGAGCAGGGTACGGCGGTTCATGGCGGCGGAAGTGGCGACAGAGCGTATGCGCGACATGGCGCGGTCTCCCCGAGTGCGAACGCGTCGGCAGTGGTCGCGGGGGGTTCGTTGCGATAACTCCCCGCTCACACTGGATCGTTGGCACCGCGGGTGACCTGGACGTTAACGAGGCGGCAACTGCCGACGCCGATCACCGTACGTGGATCTTGGAGCACCCTGCGCGCCCACGACCCCTCTCCGAACAGCCGGGACGCGGTCACTCCGTGTTCATTTTCCGGGGTAGGGGACCAGTTCCCCGCCGCTGCTCCCCTGTGGCTACTGCCCCGCCTCTTAGGGCCTGTCGCGCCCGAGGGGCGGTCGTTCCCGCCACAGCCGCAGTCCCACGTCGACCAGTGCGACCCGGTCGAGGGCGGGTACCTCGTCGAGCGGGTGCCAGGCCGCCATGTCGGTGGAGCCGTTCGTCTCGTGGCGCAGTTCGCCGCCGGTGACGCGGGCCTCGTAGACGATCCGCAGGGCGTGGAAGTCGTTGGGCGAGCCGAGCCGACGCGGGTGCGAACGCAGTACGGAGTCGACGCCGAGCAGCGCGAGGGGCTCGACGGCGTAGCCCGTCTCCTCCTCGGCCTCGCGGATGACGGTGTCGTAGGGGTCCTCGCCGTGGTCCATGCCGCCGCCGGGCAGGGTCCACCGCCTGCTTCCGTCCCCCGCGACCCAGCGGGCCAGCAGCATCCGCCCGTCCCGCACGCATACGGCGTAGGCCGCCACCCTCAACTGCTTCGGCATGCCCAGACGTTACGGCACGAGGCCATGGCAAGTCGCCTACGGCAGGGACGGGTTGGCCGGTGAGTACTCCGGCGGCGACCAGCGGATCGGGCTGGCGGCGGGCGTCTGCACGACCCCGGTGACGGTGAAGCAGACCGTGCGCTCCCCGTCGGCCGCGTACCCCGTACGTGCCGTGCCCGTCAGTTGCAGCACCGTCCCCGACACCCAGTCCAGGAAGAGCAGCCCCGCCCTCGGGTCCGTCTCCAGGTTGCCGAGGGTCAGGAACATGGAGTTGCCGGGGTAGTCGCGCCAGTGCAGTTCGTTCGGTGAAGTGACGTGGACGAAACCGGGGTTGCCGCCCCGGTGGCTGACGTCGGCGCCGTGCGCATGGACGGTGGCCAGGAAGAAGGTGTCGGCGGACTCGACGAACCTCCGCTGCCCGGAGGAGAGCCCGGCGGACCGGCGGGGCGTGCCGGGCGGGCGCTCGACCTTCTCGTACGACTCCCTCTTCTGCAGATACTTCGGGCAGTTGGAGAAGACCTGGTCGGCCTCGACGGCGAAGCCGCGGGGGGTCGGTCGGGCCCGTCCGTTGAGTCGCATACGGCGGCGGGTGCGCGGGTCGAGCGCGATCGTGCCGACGGAGGTGCCCGGGGTGGCGAGCGCCGGCGCCAGTGGGTCGCCCTCGCGCAGGCCACCGCCCGTGACCGAGATCTGCCGGACACCCGTCGCCCGCACAAACCCGGGCTCGCCGGTGAGCAGCGAGGCCCACACCGCTCCGCCCGCCGGATCGGCCGCTCCCAGCACCAGCATCGGCTGGAGTTCGAGGAAGGCGGCGGCCACGGGGCGGATGCCCTGCCCGACGGACCGCCCCACGTGGTCGGCGGCCTCGCGCACTCCCACCCGGTCCTGTACGGCCCGTGAGCCTGAGTGGTACGTCATGACGCGCCCCGCTCTCCACAGCTCCTAGAAGAATCCACAGGTGGGGGCGGTGGCGGACGGCACCGGGGCCCCCTCCACCCCGCTCGGCGCGTAGATCTCGAGGCGGGTGCCGTCGGGGTCGTGGAAGAAGATGCCACCGGACGCCGAACCCTCACGGTGGGCGACCACGCCCTCGTACGCGAAGTCGACGCCGTAGTCGCGCAGGGCCGTCTCGTACTCCCTGACCTGGTCGACCGAGTCCACTTCGAGGGCGAGGTGGTGCAGGCCGGCGCGGGCCTGGTCGTACGACCCCTGCGCCTGCTGCCAGAGGGTGAGCACCGGGCGGCCGTCTCCGGCGAGCGAGCCGAGGAACGCGTACCGCCGTTCCTCCTCCTTGCCCTCGGCGATCACTCCGAAGCCCAGGACGTCGCGGTAGAAGGCGAGCGAGCGGTCGAGATCGGTGACGTTCAGGCCGATGTGGCCGGTGCGCAAGGTCATGACGGTCCCGTCTGTCATTGGCCGCCCCACAGAGGAGCTAACCCCTGTGATTGACATTAAAGGTTAGAGTGAAGGGCGTCAACCAGTGACCTACCCTTGAGCGGTTAGCACTGAAGGGAGCCCCTCATGCCCACCACCGCCGATCCCCGTCCACTCACCGGGGAGCCGGTCTCGCTCGACCTGCTCAACACCCGCTGGAACCGCGAGGGAGTGACGCAGGACCTGCTGACGGACACCGAGGGCCTGGCGGTGTGGCTGGCGGCGAACGAGCTGGACTTCCCGGCCGACGACGCCGTGCTGCTGCACGTACGGGAGGCCCGCGACGCCCTGCGCTCGGCCGTCGACGGCACCCCGGAGGAAGCCGCCGCCTGGATCGACGCCGTCCTCGCGCACGGCCGCGTCCGCCTGAGGCTGACCGGACAGGGACCCGGCGAGGAGGCGGAGTTCGGCGACCCGTCCTGGGGGCCCGCCTGGCTCGCCGCCCGCGACTACCTCGGGCTGCTCGCCACCGCTCCCGACCGCATCCGCCGCTGCGCCCACGACACCTGCATCCTGCATTTCTTCGACACCTCACGGAACGGCACCCGCCGATGGTGCTCGATGGCGGCCTGCGGTAACCGTGCGAAGGCGTCCCGCCACTACGCGCGCACGCGGGAGGCCTGAGCGGCCGGGAGCGGGCGACGGGCGGCCGGGGATCGGTCGACCTTGCTTGTCGATGTCCTGTCATACCGCACTTTGACCGTCATGGCGTATGGCGGAATTACGCCATGGCTCCATCCCGCCTCGGTCAACTCTCCCCAAACAACTGCCCCTTAGGTAAAGCTGAGCGGTCATCCGGGTCCACATACCGGACTGATGTGATCGTGTCCCGTGGGAACGTCGGGACCGGTCACTCCACGCTCGTTCCTTTACCTACAAGGGATGCTGATGACCGATCCTCAGCGCGCACCGATATCGGGCGCGAGACGCGTGGCCCGCATCGCCGTGGCCGCAGGCCTGGTGGCCGCGCTCTCCGCGGCCGGGCCGATACCCATGGCCTTCTCCGCGGACCACGCACCCGCCACGCCCGACCCGGGCACCAAGTCCGCGAGCGCCAAGCTCGGTTCGGACGACGCGGACCTCCTCGCCGAGGCCAAGGCCGACGGCGCCAAGAACGTCACGATGATGATCGCCACCGCTCCCGGGCAGACCGAGCAGGTCGCCCAGGAGATGGACGCGGTCAAGGGCGGCTCCGTCGGCCAGACGTACGACAAGCTCGGCTACGTCCGGGCCACCGTCCCGACCGCCAAGGCCGACGCGGCCATCGCCGCCGCCACCAAACTGACCTCGGTGCACGGCATCGACCTGCGCCAGGACATCGCGCTCGACGACCCGACGCCGAGCGCCGACACGGTCAAGGGCGCCTCTTCGAAGGCCACGAAGACCTACGCCGCGCCCGACAAGAACACCCCCGCCGAGAACCCGTACAACCCGTCCTTCGAGACGGGCGCCGTCGACTTCGTGAAGAAGAACCCGAAGGCGGACGGCCGGGGCATCACCATCGGCATCCTCGACTCCGGTGTGGACCTGAGCCACCCGGCGCTGCAGAAGACCACCACCGGCGAGCGCAAGATCGTCGACTGGGTCACCTCGACCGACCCGATCCTCGACAACGACCTGAGCTGGCGGCCCATGGTCAGCGCGGTCTCCGGGCCCACCTTCACCTACGGCGGCCAGACCTGGACGTCCCCGGCGGGCTCGTACGAGATCAGCACGTTCCGGGAGTCCGCGACCGCGGGCGGCGACGCCGCGGGCGACGTGAACCGTGACGGCGACACCACCGACTCGTGGGGCGTCCTGTACGACCCGGCGGCCGGCACCGTCACCGTCGACGTGAACAACAACCACGACTTCAGCGACGACACCGCGATGAAGCCCTACAAGGACGGCTACCAGATCGGTCACTTCGGGACCGACAACCCGGCCACCGACGTCGTCGAGAGCCAGCCGTTCGTCGTGCAGATCCGCAAGGACGTGCCGATGGACCCCTACGGGGGCGACTGGGTCGGCAAGAAGGCCGACTTCGTCAACATCGGTCTGATCGCGAGCGAGCACGGCACGCACGTCGCCGGCATCACCTCCGCGAACGGCCTGTTCGGCGGCAAGATGAACGGCGCCGCCCCCGGCGCGAAGATCGTCTCGTCGCGCGCCTGCGTGTTCGGCCCGAGCTGCACCAACGTCGCGCTCACCGAGGGCATGATCGACCTCGTCGTCAACCACGGCGTCGACATCGTGAACATGTCGATCGGCGGCCTGCCCGCGCTGAACGACGGCAACAACGCGCGCTCCGAGCTCTACACGCGTCTCATCGACACCTACGGTGTCCAGCTGGTGATCTCCGCGGGCAACTCCGGCCCCGGCGCCAACACCATCGGCGACCCCGGCCTGGCCGACAAGGTCATCTCGGTCGGCGCGTCCATCTCCAAGGACACCTGGGCCGCCAACTACGGCTCCGTCGTGGAGAAGAAGTACGCGATGATGCCGTTCTCCTCGCGCGGTCCGCGTGAGGACGGCGGCTTCACGCCGACGCTGACCGCGCCCGGCGCCGCGATCAACACCACGCAGACCTGGCTGCCGGGCTCCCCGGTCGCCCAGGCCGGCTACTCCCTGCCGGCCGGCTACTCGATGCTCCAGGGCACCTCGATGGCCTCCCCGCAGGCCGCCGGCGCGTCCGCGCTGCTGCTGAGCGCAGCCAAGCAGAAGGGCATCGCCCTGACGCCCGCCAAGCTGCGCACGGCCCTCACCTCGACCGCCGACCACATCAAGGGTGTGCAGGCGTACGAGGAGGGCGCGGGCCTCATCAACATCGTGGACGCGTGGAAGTCGATCAAGGACGACGCGACCGCCCACGACTACACCGTCAAGGCCCCGGTCGACACCGCGATCGACTACGCCCTGAAGACCCCGGGCTTCGGCACCGGCCTCTACGACCGCGAGGGCGGCCTCAAGGTCGGCGTGAAGAAGTCGTACGACATCACCATCACGCGTACGTCCGGCCCGGACAAGGCGATCCGCCACGAGCTGCACTTCGAGAACAACGCCGGTGACACCTTCCGGATCGTCGGCTCCGACGAGGTCAAGCTCGAACTGAACAAGCCGGTCACCGTCAAGGTCGCCGCGAAGGCCTCCTCGGCCGGCATCAAGAGCGCGATCCTCGAGGTCGACGACCCGCGGACCGAGGGTCTCGACAAGCAGATCCTGACGACGGTCGTGGTCTCCACACCGCTCAAGTACAGCTACTCCGCGTCGAGTTCGGTGCAGCGCAACAGCACGCGGTCGTACTTCCTGACCGTGCCCGAGGGCGCGAAGGCGCTGGAGGTCGCGATCGGCGGGCTGAAGGACCTGAGCCAGACCCGGTTCATCTCCATCCACCCGTACGGTGTCCCCGTCGAGGACACCGGCACGCCGTACTGCTACAGCAACTACCCGAACACCAACGGCTGCAAGCCCGACGTGCGCTCGTACGCGGACCCGCAGCCCGGTGTCTGGGAGGTCGAGGTCGAGGCGCGCCGTACCTCGCCGCTGCTCGACAACCCGTACAAGCTGGAGGCCACCGTGCTCGGCGCGGCCTTCGACCCGGCCGTGGTGACGGTCCCGGAGGCCAAGGTCGGCACGCCGGTCACCGCCTCCTGGAAGGTGACGAACGGCTTCGCGGCGCTCGACGGCACCCTGAAGGGCGGCCCGCTCGGCTCCTCGAAGACGGCCCGGCCGACCATCGCGGGCGGCGCCACCCAGACCAGCACGGTCGACGTGCCGGCCGGCGCCGCGTCGCTCGACGTCGCCATCGGCAACGTCTCGGACACGGCCGCCGACCTGGACCTGACGGTGTACGACTCCACCGGCAAGCAGGTCGCGCAGTCCGCGGACGGCGACTCGGAGGAGGCGGTCTCCATCCCCAACCCCGCCGCCGGTACGTACACCATCAAGGTCGTGGGCTACTCGGTCCCGTCGGGCTCGACCGCGTACGACTACCGTGACGTGTTCTTCTCCTCCGCGCTCGGCTCGGTCAAGGTCGACGAGTCGGCGCCGGTGAAGCTCGCCACGGGCGGTACGGCGACGGTCTCCGGCGAGGTCACCGCGGCCGCGCCGGCCCCCGAGGGACGCGAGTTCTTCGGCCGGGTCCAGCTGGTGAACGCCCGCGGCACGGCCGCCGGCCTCGGCAGCGTGAAGATCGAGAAGGTCACGCCGTAACACCTGCGTCGGTGAAGGGGCGGGCGTCCGGGAACGGGCGCCCGCCCTTTTTCACGGGCACGTGAGAGTGCGGGACTCGGGCAGCGCCTTCACGATCCACGCGCGTTCGTCGGCGATGGCCTTCGCCCCCGTGGTCCAGCCGGTCGGTGTCGCCGGGTCGTCGTGGAGGGCGACGAGCACATGCTCGCCCTCGCGCGGCCGGGGAGCCACCTCCTCGTCCACTACGAGGACGACCTCGGCCTTCCCCTTCTCCGGCTTGTAGTAGCGGTCCACATGGAGGGTGATCCGGTTCTCCGTGGTGCCGGGGAGCGGCTCGACGTCGGCGACCGTGCCCTCCGCGACGAGCCGGGCGCACGCGAGGTAGCCCGGGCCGCTGAGCGAAGCCCCCTCGCCCGCGCTCCCGCTGTCGGCCGCCTTGGCCCCGCTGCTGTCCGACGTGCTCATCGCGCCTCCCCCGTTGTGCGCGAGGATCCAGCCCATGCCGACGACCATCGCGGCCACGGTGGCCGCGACGAGGGTGCCCAGGACCAGGGCTAGGGGACGGCGCCCGCGGTTCCTGGGTGCGCCTTCGGGGCGGCGGGTGCGCTTTCTGGGCGCCCGCACCGGGACCGGCTTCGCTTCCTCCGCACGGTCCGCCAGCGCGTCCCCGATGACCGCCAACTGCTCCCGCAGCAGTGCCACATCGGCCACCGCCGACCGGTGCTCGGCCATGAACTCCGGGTCGTCGCCGGCCCCTTCGGGCAGAGCCTCGTCAGTGATCGCGGCCAACAGCGCGTCCACTCCCTCATACTCGGCCACGTCACACCACCTCGTCCTCGTGCAGGCGGGCGCGCAGGGCGCGGACCGCCGAGTGCAGCCTGCTCTTGACCGTGCCCTCCGGGATGCCGAGCTCCTCGGCGATCCCGCGCACGGACAGATCGGCGTAGAAACGCAGGACGAGGACCTGGCGCTGGGCGTCGGGCAGCTCGTCCAGTCCCTGCGCCACGGCGAGCGAGAGCACGCTGGAGTCCTCGTCACGGGCGCCCGCGGGCTGCCGCAGCGAGGCCAGCCGCTCGCCGAGCCGCTCCTGGCGCCGCTTGGCCCGGTGCCAGTCCATCGCCAGGTTCGAGGCGACGACCGCCGCCCACGCGGACACGTCACGCGGCGCCTCGTCCCCCTTCGCCGCGCGTTCCAGCAACCGCAGGCGGACCTGCTGCACCCCGTCCGGCAGGTCCGCCTGCGGTACGCCACCGAGCGCGAGCACGGCCCGCACCCGGCGTTCCTGGGCCGCGTCCAGGGGATCGTCCGCCCCCTGGGCACGGCGTGCCTTTCTGCGCAGCACTCCGCCCCTCCCCTCCCGCGTTTCCTCTACGACGCCGGTGCGGGCGGAAACGTTCGGCCGAACGCGAAGGAGTCGTACGTCACACCGGGCCGGGGCCCGCGGGGACGCCCACGCCGTACGGCTTGCGGTCCCCGGCGGCCGACGGAAGGGTTTCTTTCGGATGCCGAACGGACACCGGACGGCGGACGCGTCCCATTCCTCGGGCGGCACGGGCAAAGGATTGGACACGCGGGCACGGGTCAGACGCATGATGGAAGCGCTGGACCACGTAAAACGCACGCTAAGGGAGTCGCCGTGAGGGTCGGAATCGTCGGAGCCACCGGTCAGGTCGGCACGGTCATGCGCAGGATCCTCGTCGAGCGGAAGTTCCCGGTCGAGGAGCTGCGGCTGTTCGCCTCGGCGCGTTCGGCCGGGACGGTGCTCGACGGTGTGACGGTGGAGGACGCGGCGACGGCGGACTACTCCGGCCTGGACATCGTGCTGTTCTCCGCGGGCGGCGCGACCTCCAAGGCGCTGGCCGAGAAGGTCGCCTCGCAGGGCGCGGTCGTGATCGACAACTCCTCCGCGTGGCGCAAGGACCCGCAGGTGCCCCTGGTGGTCTCCGAGGTGAACCCGCACGCGATCGCGGACCGCCCCAAGGGCATCATCGCCAACCCGAACTGCACGACGATGGCCGCGATGCCGGTCCTGAAGCCGCTGCACGAGGAGGCGGGGCTGGAGGCGCTGGTCGTCGCGACGTACCAGGCGGTGTCCGGTTCCGGCCTCGCGGGCGTGGCCGAGCTGCACGGCCAGGTACTGAAGGTCGCCGCGGACGCCGACAAGCTGACCCATGACGGCGGCGCGGTCGACTTCCCGGAGCCGGGGGTCTACAAGCGCCCCATCGCGTTCAACGTGCTCCCGCTCGCGGGGTCGATCGTCGACGACGGTCTGCACGAGACGGACGAGGAGCAGAAGCTCCGCAACGAGTCCCGCAAGATCCTGGAGATCCCCGCCCTCAAGGTCTCCGGCACCTGTGTCCGCGTCCCGGTGTTCAGCGGCCACTCCCTCCAGGTGAACGCCCGCTTCGCGCGTCCGCTGAGCGTGGAGCGCGCGACCGAGCTGCTGGCCGGCGCCCCGGGCGTCGCCCTCTCCGAGATCCCGAACCCGCTCGAGGCCGCCGGCCAGGACGCGTCCTACGTGGGCCGCATCCGCGCCGACGAGACGGCCGAGCACGGTCTCGCCCTGTTCGTCTCCAACGACAACCTCCGCAAGGGCGCCGCGCTGAACGCGGTCCAGATCGCGGAGCTGGTGGCGGCGGAGCTCAAGGGCTGACAGCCGTACCACGTGCCCCGGGGGCGGTCACCGCACGGTGACCACCCCTCCTCACGCCCGCCGCACCTCGTAGAGGAAGCACCCGTACTCCACGGCCCGTACGTGGACGAGCGCCACCTCCGGGTCGGCGAAGGCCTCCGCGAAGGCGTCGTCGAAGGCGTCGGGGTTCTCGACCAGACGGCCGCCCAGGATGTGGCCCTCGGCGGAGTAACGGCGGACCGTGCGGTGAGCGCCCGGAAAGGGGTAGCCGCGCAGGTCGGGGCCCGGGCAGTCGTCGGCGTGGACGAAGACCGGGCCCTGTTCGTCGTACGCGCCCGGGTCGGCGCCAGTCCCGGCGGCCCAGCGGCGCAGCGGCGCGTAGGAGACGAGGGCGATCCTCCCCCAAGCTCTAAAGGAGCAGGGGGGACCCCCATCCGGGTTCGCTGCGCCGCAGACAGCAGCGCAGCGGCGCACCGCCCTCCTCGTCCGCGAAGGGAACCATCGGGCGGTCCGCATCGTCAGCTGTGCGGAGATCCTTCAGGACCGCCGGATCGATGGGACGTGCCGTGTACGTGATCGCGTATGTCCTCATGTCCGTCGTCATGTCTCCAGGCTCGCGCCCGCGTGTGCCTGGCACCGGCGGGAAACGGACATCGCATCCGTGCAGGTCCCATGGAAGGATGGCGCAACCGTCACATAACGAGGAGATGACCGCGTGCCTGGCACAAACCTGACCCGCGAAGAGGCGCAGCAGCGCGCGAAGCTGCTCACCGTTGACTCGTACGAGATCGATCTCGACCTCTCGGGCGCGCAGGAGGGCGGCACCTACCGGTCCGTGACCACGGTGCGCTTCGACGTCGAGGAGAACGGCTCGGAGACCTTCATCGACCTGGTGGCTCCCGCCGTTCACGAGGTGACCCTGAACGGGGACCCTCTCGAGCCCGCCGAGGTCTTCAAGGACTCGCGGATCGCGCTTCCGGGGCTCCTGGAGGGCCGCAACGTCCTGCGCGTCGTGGCCGACTGCGCGTACACCAACACCGGTGAGGGCCTGCACCGCTTCGTCGACCCCGTCGACCAGCAGGCCTACCTCTACACCCAGTTCGAGGTCCCGGACGCGCGCCGGGTGTTCGCGAGCTTCGAGCAGCCCGACCTGAAGGCCACCTTCCAGTTCACCGTGAAGGCGCCCTCCGGCTGGACCGTGATCTCCAACTCCCCGACGCCCGAGCCCAAGGACGACACCTGGGTCTTCGAGCCGACGCCGCGGATCTCCACGTACATCACCGCGCTGATCGTCGGGCCGTACCACTCCGTGCACAGCGTGTACGAGAAGGACGGACAGAGCGTGCCGCTCGGCATCTACTGTCGGCCCTCGCTCGCCGAGTTCCTCGACTCGGACGCGATCTTCGAGGTCACCCGGCAGGGCTTCGAGTGGTTCCAGGAGAAGTTCGACTACGCGTATCCGTTCAAGAAGTACGACCAGCTCTTCGTGCCGGAGTTCAACGCCGGTGCGATGGAGAACGCGGGCGCGGTGACGATCCGCGACCAGTACGTGTTCCGGTCCAAGGTGACCGACGCCGCGTACGAGGTGCGGGCCGCCACGATCCTGCACGAGCTGGCCCACATGTGGTTCGGCGACCTGGTCACCATGGAGTGGTGGAACGACCTGTGGCTGAACGAGTCGTTCGCCACCTACGCCGAGGCGGCCTGCCAGGCCTACGCCCCCCAGTCGCGCTGGCCGCACTCCTGGACGACCTTCGCCAACTCCATGAAGACGTGGGCGTACCGGCAGGACCAGCTGCCCTCCACCCACCCGATCATGGCCGAGATCAACGACCTGGACGACGTCCTCGTCAACTTCGACGGCATCACGTACGCGAAGGGGGCGAGCGTCTTGAAGCAGCTCGTCGCGTACGTCGGCATGGACGAGTTCTTCAAGGGCGTGCAGGCGTACTTCAAACGGCACGCCTACGGCAACACGCGCCTCAGCGATCTGCTGGGCGCCCTGGAGGAGACCTCCGGGCGCGACCTGAAGACCTGGTCGGAGAAGTGGCTCCAGACCGCCGGCATCAACATCCTGCGGCCGGAGGTCGAGACCGACGCGGACGGGGCCATCACCTCCTTCGCGATCCGTCAGGAGGCTCCGGCGCTCCCGGAGGGTGCCAAGGGTGAGCCGACCCTCCGCCCGCACCGCATCGCCATCGGCCTCTACAACCTCGACGACGACAGCGGCAAGCTGGTGCGCGACGATCGCGTCGAGCTGGACGTCGACGGCGAGCTGACGGCCGTGCCGGAGCTGGTCGGCAAGCGCCGCCCGGCGGTCTTCCTGCTCAACGACGACGACCTGTCGTACGCCAAGGTCCGCCTCGACGAGGACTCGCTCGCCTTCGTCACCGAGCACCTCGGCGACTTCGAGTCGTCCCTGCCCCGTGCCCTGTGCTGGGCCTCGGCCTGGGACATGACCCGCGACGGTGAGCTCGCCACCCGCGAGTACCTGTCCCTGGTCCTGTCGGGCATCGGCAAGGAGTCCGACATCGGTGTCGTGCAGTCGCTGCAGCGCCAGGTGAAGCTGGCGATCGAGCTGTACGCCGACCCGGCGGCCCGCGAGGCGCTGCTGACCCGCTGGACGGACGCGACGCTCGCGCACCTGCGCGCCGCCGAGCCCGGCAGCGACCACCAGCTCGCCTGGGCACGTGCCTTCGCGGCGACCGCCCGTACGCCGGAGCAGCTGGACCTCCTGGAGGGCCTGCTGGAGGACCGGGAGACCATCGAGGGCCTCGCTGTCGACACCGAGCTGCGCTGGGCGTTCGTCCAGCGGCTCGCGGCGGTCGGACGCTACGACGAGGCGGAGATCGGCGCCGAGGCGGAGCGCGACAAGACGGCGGCCGGTGAGCGGCACGCGGAGACGGCCCGGGCCTCTCGTCCCACCGAGGAGGCGAAGGCGGAGGCCTGGTCTGCGGTCGTCGAGTCCGACAAGCTCCCGAACGCCGTGCAGGAGGCGGTGATCGGCGGCTTCGTGCAGACCGACCAGCGCGAACTGCTCGCCCCGTACACGGACAAGTACTTCTCCGTGGTGAAGGACATCTGGGACGCCCGTTCGCACGAGATCGCCCAGCAGATCGTGGTCGGTCTCTACCCGTCCATCCAGGTCTCCGAGGAGACCCTCGCCAAGACGGACGCGTGGCTGGCCTCGGCCGAGCCCACCCCGGCCCTGCGGCGCCTGATCTCGGAGTCCCGCTCCGGGGTCGAGCGCGCGCTGAAGGCCCAGGCGGCGGACGCGGCGGCGGCGTCCGCGTAGTCGGTCGTACGTGAGTGGGGGCTCCCGGCGTTGTGCCGGGAGCCCCCTTTCGCATGAACGCGCGTGTGGGCGCCCGGGGTCACACCAGGGCGCGGGCGAGTGCGAGCATCGTGCGGGTCTGGAGCTCGGTCTGGTCGGCCACGGGGACCCATCGGGCGTCGAAGGTGCTCGCCAGCTCACGGGCCCAGACCTCCACGAGGGTGTCCAGCGCGGGGGCGCCGCCCAGGGCCTGCCGCATCATGGCCGCCGCGCGCAGCGGGATGCGCCGGGCGGCGACGCCGAGCGAGACGGAGTTGCCCACGGTGGTGGCGAGTTCGGCGGAGTTCCAGGTGTCCACGACTCCGGGGCCGATGTCCATGAGCTCGCGGGCGGCGGTGAAGTGGGCGATCTCTTCGGGGGTCTGTGGTGACCTGGGCCCCAGCTCCCCGACCACCGCCTCCAGTTGTTTGGCCCGGCCGAGCAGGATCTCGCTCGCCTCCGCGACCTCGCGCCGGGGCTCGGCGACGGGCCGTGGATCGCTGACGCCCGCCACGCTCCAGAAGGGCGCCTCGACGACCGCCGACACGGTTCCGTGCCGCATCGCGTACAGCCAGGTCGCCTGTGAGGTGAAACCGGACGGGTCCCGTTCCTCGGTGGGGCTGCTGTCCGGCAGGACGAGCACGCCCGGGCTCTCGGCCAGCCATCCCATGCCGTCGAACGGCCGGTGCTCCAGGGGAATGCCGAGGTCCGCGGCGATCCGACGGTAGGCGGCCGCCGCCCCATGCACCGCGCGAGTCAACTGCAGAAAGGATCCGCCCACTTCGACACCGTGGAGGGAGAACTGCACGACCGGGCGCAGTTCGTCGATGAGCCGCACCAGTGCCTCGGACTCCGGCATCGCCGGACGCGGGTCACTCGGGACAGGCGGAAACTCGGGCTGCGCGGCGAAGGCGGGCCGGTAGAAGCGCCGGTAGTAACCCCGGAGGGTCGGCGTGGCCTCGGCCGCGCGTCCCTCGCCGGGCAGCCCCTCGCCGGGCAGCCCCTCGTCGGACCGCCCCTCGCCGGGCCGCCCGGTCAGCCAGCGCCCGGCGAGGCTCGCGCCGTCGGGGTCGAGGCAGAGCAGGAAGTGCCAGGCGCAGCCGGACTCCTGGAGCAGTGCGGGCTCCCGCGCGAACCTCTCGGCCAGGGAGAGCGAGGTGACCCCGCCCACCGGTTCGTTGGCGTGCGCGCCGGCGACCGTGAGGATGTGCCGGGAGCCGTGTCCGGCCGAAAGCAGCCACAGCGGCCGGCCGGCACGCGAGGTCCCGACGACACGCAACCGCAGTGCACCGGGTCGTGCCGCCACCGTCGCGTGAGCGCGTCGCAGCAGCTCGCCGAGGGTGGGATACGGGGTTCCCCGCATGCCGGGATCCGGTCAGGTGCCGTTCGCGTTGCTGTCCCCGGTGGTCTCCTTCTTGTCCAGCGGACGGATCACGATCTTGGCGGCCATGTGGCCCCCTCTCTGTGTGGGCTCTGCGGTGGCCGAGGGCCTGTCGTTTGGATCAGGTCGTTTCGGGAGCGGCACTTGATCGGTGCCGGTGAGCGGGGTCTGGTGCGTGCAGCTGCAAGGCGGAGGAGGGAGTCATGGCGGAGCCATGGCGACCGACGACAACGCCGCAGATGTGCGTGCCAGACCCCGCGGCCCAGGCCTGATCCAAACGACAGGCCCTCTAGGGCCTGTCCGGCGAAACGGATCAGCCGCCGTTGCCTCCGCTGCTGTCGCCCGTGGTCTCCTTTTTGTCCAACGGGCGGATCACAATCTTGGTGGGCACCCCAACTCCTCTCGTCAATACGGACGTTGAGCGTTGCGGGCGCGATCGCCGACCGCGTCTTGTCAAGGCTCGACTCGGGGGACCAGAGTGTCAAGGCATGTACCTGTAACGGGAAGGGGTCCTGGTGACAGTGCCGGTCGACACGCTCCGCAGACCCCGGATCAAGCCCGAGCACCGGCCGTACCGCACGATCGACGGCAACGTCCGCATCGGCAGCGTCATCCACGGCATCGGCGCCGAGATCGAGGACCCGCAGGGCTGGGTCTGGACGCTGGTCGAGACGATGGACGGAACGCGGGAGCCGTCGGCGGTGGTCGGCGAAGTGCTGCGGGCGCATCCCGAACTTCCCGACCTCACGCCCGAGGACGCCCGGCAGGCGATGGCGGACCTGCTCGACGCCGGGTTCGTGGAGGACGCGGCGGCGCCCGTGCCGGTGTCCGAGCGGGAACGGCTGCGCTACAGCCGGGGTGTGCCGCTGCTGCGCTGGATGGACCTCGGCCCCCGGACGAGCCCCTGGGACGCCCAGCTCCGGCTGCGCCGGGCCCGGGTGCTGCTGGTCGGCGTCGGCGGCACGGGCGGGTACGCCGCGCAGAGCCTGGTCGCCTCCGGGGTCGGCCGTCTGCACTGCGTGGACCCGGACGTGGTGGAGCTGTCCAACCTCAACCGCCAGCCCCTCTTCCGCGAGTCCGACCTCGGCCACCCGAAGGTGACGGCAGCGCTCGCCACCCTGCGGGCGCTGAACTCGGACGTGACCGTGACCGGGGAGCGCCGGGAGATACGACACCCGGCGGACCTGGCGGAGCTGATCCGGACCGGGGCACCCGCCGTCCCGAGCGAGCCGAAGCGGGCCGGGCCGCCCGACGTCCCGAGCGAGCGGAAACAGGCCGGACCGCCCCAAGCCCCGAGCGAGCCGATACACGCCGGACCGCCCGACGTCCCGAGCGAGCCGAGACACGCCGGACCGCCCCAAGCCCCGAGCGAGCCGATACACGCCGGACCGCCCGCCGTCCCGAGCGAGCCGATACACGCCGGGGCACCCGACGTCCGTTACCCGTCGCGGGACTCGTACGACCTTCTCGTCCTCGCCGCCGACCGTCCCGGCGACATCCGCCGCTGGGCGAACCGTGTCTGTCTGGCCGCGAACCTGCCCTGGGTCGACGCCGGCTACCGCGGCCCCCTGGTGACGGCCGGGGTCCACGTACCCGGCCGGGGTGCCTGCTGGGAGTGTCTGCGGGCCGGCGAGGTGGCCCGCCGAGAGTTGCGCCTGGCGCCCGGCCAGGACGATGAGGTCGCCTCCCCGCACCTGCCGTGGAACCCCGCGACCGCGGTCACCGCGGGCCTGTCCGGCGGACTGCTCGCCCACGCGGCCCTGGCCCTGCTGACCGGCGTCCCGGCACTCGATCCGGGCTTCCGCTTCGGGATGAACCTGATGCTGCCGGGCGACCCGGTGCTGCAGAGATTCCCCCGGCGGCCCGACTGCCCGGCGTGCGGCGACAGGCCCGCGGGCGGGGCCACCGGCTCGGGCGGAGCCACCGGCGCGGCCGGGGAGCGCGCGTGAACCACGTACGCCTGCACACCCTCGACTCCCGCCCCGACGGCGACGAGTGGATCGTCGGCCGGCTGGCGACGGGCCGGTTCGTCGCGCTGCCCGAGGTCGGCAAGCAGGCACTGGACCTGCTCGGGCAGGGGCTGAGCACCGCCGAGGTCGGAAAACGACTGCGGGAGACCATCGGCGACGACATCGACGTATCCGACTTCGTCGAAGCGCTGGTGGACCTCGGGTTCGTCGCCGAGGTGGACGGACAGGCGGTGGCCTCGCCGCCCCCGCCGAAACCGACGCTCGCCCGGATCAGGCCCCGCCATGTGCGCTGGGTCCTCAGCCCGGCCCTGCCCGTCCTCATCGCCCTGCTGATCACCACCACCCTGCTCACCCGCCCACCCGTTCCCCTCGGCTACCACACCCTCCTCTGGAGCCCGCACGGCAGCGCGGTGATCGCGCTCGGCGCGGGCTTCGGCTGGACGCTCCTGCTGGTCCACGAGTGCGCGCACCTGGTGACCGCCCGGGCGACCGGCGTGCCCGGCCGGATGCGCCTCGGTACGCGCCTGCAGTTCCTGGTCATGCAGACGGACATCAGCGGCATCGAACTCGCCCCGCGCCGCCACCGGTTGACCGCCTACCTCGCCGGGATCGCGACCAATCTCACCGTCGCCTCCCTGGCCGCCCTCGCCGCGGGCGCCACGCACGGCACCCCCCGCCGGATCCTGGCCGCCGTCGCCCTGCTCGCCCTGCTCCCCCTCCCCTTCCAGCTCATGGTCTTCATGCGTACGGACCTGTACTTCGTGCTCCAGGACCTGACGCGCTGCCGCGATCTGTACGGGGACGGGGTGGCGTACACGAAGTACGCGGCACGGCGGGCGCTGCGCCGTACCACCGCCCCGGATCCCAGCCTCGAACTGCCCGCCCACGAACGGCGGGCGGTGCGCGTGTACAGCGTGGTGCTCGTCGTCGGCACCACCCTGTGTCTCGCGTTCCTCGCGACCGTCACCCTGCCCGCGGACATCACGCTGTTCGCCCGCGCGGTGGCGCACCTGGGCCCCGGCCACTCCGCCGCCGGGCGCCTCGACGCGACGGCCGTCGTGGTCGCGCTCGGCGGGGTGCATGTGCTGTGGGCCCGCACGTGGTGGCGCGACCGCCGCGGCCGTCGGTCGTCCTAGCCGGTCGTCCCAGCCGGTCGTCCCAGCTGGTCGTCCTAGCCCGGGAACATCCCGCCGGTCACGTTGACGAAGGTGCCGGTGATGCCGCCCGCGTGGTCGGAGGCGAGGAAGGCGGCGGTCGCGGCGATCTCGGGGAGGGTGGGGTTGCGGCGGGTCATGCGCATTCCGGCCAGGTTGGCGAGCAGGCCCTGGAGGGCGTGCTCGTCGAGGGCCATGGCGCTGTCGACCGCGGCGAGCTTCTCGCGGGTCAGCGTCTCGGGCACACCGGCCGCCCACAGGCCGACGGCCCGCACCCCGCGCGGCCCCAGTTCCATCGCCAGGTTCCGTACCAGCGTGTCGATCGCCGCGTCGGCCGGGCCCGTCCCGCCCATCATCGGACTGCCGTGCGCCGAACCGCTGTTGAGTGTGAGGACCACGCCGGAGCCCCGCTCGGCCATGCGGCGGGCGGCGGCGCGGGCGGTCACGACGTTGGCGCGGATACCGGTGACGACCGGGCGTACGAAGTCGTCGACGGGCATGTCGAGCAGCGAGGCGCCCTGCACATCACCCCGGGTGACGAGGTTGAAGGAGATGTCGACGGCGTCCAGTGACGCGATGTGCGCCTCGACCGCCGCCTCGTCGAGCGCGTCGACGACCGCCGTCCCGGCGTGGCCGCCCTCCGCCTCGATGTCCTTGGCCACCGCGTCGAGCGTCGCCACCGTACGCCCCACGAGGTGCACGTGGGCACCCTCGCGGGCGAAGGTACGGGCGACGGCGCCGCCGATGGATCCGCCGGCGCCGTAGATGACCGCGGTCTTGTCGGTGAGCAGCATGGTGAACCTCCGTGAGTTGGGCCGTAAGAGCGGCCCGTACGAGTCGGCCGTACGAGTCGGTCATGCAGACGTACGCGCCGGCTTTCACTCATCGGTCGGCGGGCAGCCGCAGCGGCAGTCCGAACGCCGGGAAGAGATGCGGCTCGAAGGAGGTGATCTCCACGATCCGGTCGCCCTCGATACGGAGGACGTCGAGGACCTGCGCGCGGTAGACGGTCGTACCCGGGCGCCGGACGTACCCCCCGGCCGCGAGCTGCCCGTTGGCGCGGGCGGGCAGGTGGCGCCAGTGGCCGAGGAACATCGGGGAGGCGGGGTCGAGGCTGACGGACAGGAACTCCACGAGCGCCTCGCGGCCGACGAACCAGAACGGATTCGGCGGCATGGTGAGCGTGATGTCCTCGCTGAGCAGGGTGGCGACCTCGGTGAGGTCGAGGCGTTCGGCGGCGGCCATGTAGCGCGCCAGGATCTCGCGCTCGCGGGCGTCCGCCTCCGCGGTCCAGTCGGCGCGGCGGCGGGGCAGGTGGTCGCGCAGGGTGGGCCGGGCCCGTTGCAGCGCGCTGTTGACCGAGGCGACGGTCATCTCCAGTGCCGCGGCGGTCTCCGCGGCGGCCAGCCCCAGGACGTCGCGCAGGACGAGGACGGCGCGCTGGCGGGGTGGCAGATGCTGGATCGCGGCGAGGAAGACGAGCTCCATGGTCTCCCGGGAGACGGCGAGCGCGTCGGGCTGCTCTTCGGTGGAGGGCAGGTCGTCGTCGGGGTAGGGCTGGAGCCAGGTGATGCGGGCCGGGGGCTCGGCACCGCCGTGGTTCATCCCGGGCAGCGGCTCGTACCGCTGCGGGCGGCGCGCCGTGCGCCGCTGGAAGTCCAGGCAGGCGTTGGTGGCGATCCGGTACAGCCACGTCCGTACGCTCGCCCGCCCCGCGAACCCGTCCCGGGCCCGCCAGGCCCGCAGGAACGTCTCCTGCACGAGGTCCTCGGCATCGTCGTACGAGCCCGACATCCGGTAGCAGTGCACACGCAGTTCGCGCCGGTACGACTCGACGAGCGCGGCGAAGTCGCTCTCCGCGAGGACCACTTCCGTAACAGGACCGGCCGTGACGAGATCCGCCGCGCCGGGCTCCTCCGTACCGGGCCCGCTGTTCCCTTCCGTCTCGTTTCTGTCGCCTTCGTTTCTGTCGTCCTCGTATCTGTCGTCCTCGTATCTGTCGTCCTCGTATCTGTCGTCCTCGTATCTGTCGTCCTCGTATCTGTCGTCCTCGTATCTGTCGTCCTTCTCGTTTCCGTCGTCCTTCGCCGTGTCGCGGGCCATCCGGGCGATGCGCCGCAACCGTCCCACGGAGGTGGCCAGCTCGCTCACCCCGGAGTAGAAGACGGCGGGCGGCGCCGGGACCAGCTCACGGACCTGCCGCCCGACCTCCTCGATGAGCCCCTGGGCGGTGTCCGAGGGCGCCGCCCGCCGCTCCCGGTACGCCCTCTGCCGACAGGCGGCCGAGCAGTACACGGAGCTCCGCCCCTTGCGCCCACTCCGCCCGGCCAGCGGCTTCCCGCAACCAAGGCACACGACGTCGACCACAGGAACCTCCGGGAATCCGGGAATTACGTCACGCGCGGACGACGTGACGTTATCGCCGCTCCCCCAGCCCCGCAGCCGCCTCCCGCAAAGCCTCCAGCACCCGCCCCACCGCCGCGCCCTCCTCCGCCCCGCGCCGCACCGCCGCGACCACATGCCGGTGCGGGCGGTCACCGGCGAGTTCGCGCATCACGACGCCCTCTCGCCGCACGCGAGCCATCCGCGGCACCAGCGCCACCCCCATCCCCGCCTCCACCATGGCGAGAATGGCGGTCCACCCGGCCGCCGAGTGCCCCTGGTGGGGCGTGAACCCGGCCGTCTCGCACGCCCCCCGCGTGATCTCCGACCACGGCCCGCTCCCGCCGAAGATCCACGACTCGGCGGCGAAGTCGGCCAGCCGCACGGCCGGGGCGACGGCCAGCGGGTGCTCCCGGGGCAGCGCGAGGTCGAGCGGATCGGCGAGCAGTGGCACCCGGGTGAAACGGGAGTCCACGACGGACGGCGCCTGCGCGGCCAGCGACAGCGCCAGGTCGACCGCGCCCGCGCCGAGCAGCTCGTACGCCTCCGCCGCCTCGGCCTCCCGCACCTGCACGGAGATCCCGGGGCGTGCCGTGCGCAGCGCCCGTACCGCGGGAACGACCAGCGCGGGCACGGCGGTCGAGAAGGCCCCGACCCGCACCTCGCCCACCTCCCCGTGCTCGTACGCGGTCAACTCGGCGTCCGCCCGCTCCAGTTGCTCGAACACCGCCTCCGCGTGCCGCAGCACCAGCTCAGCCGCGTCCGTGAGCCGCACCCGGCGCCCTTGTGCCTCCAGCAGGGTGACCCCGAGCTGCTTGGCGAGATTGGTCAGCTGCTGCGACACGGCCGAGGGAGTCAGCAGCAGCGCCTCCGCGGTCGCGGTGACGGTTCCGCGTTCCCGCAGCGTGCGCAGGATGTGCAGCTTCTTGATGTCCCACTTGTCGTACTCGGCCATGACGGCAACCTATCCGTGGCGCCGAGGACGACCCCGCCGAGGATCAGGGCCATGCAGAGCAGTTGGGTCCAGGTGGTCCGCTCGCCGAGGAGCGCGTAGGACAGGGCGGCCGCGCAGACCGGCTGGAGGTAGTAGACCGTCCCGGCACGGGCCGCGCCGATCAGCGCGATCGCCTTGTTCCACGCGAAGAAGGCGACGGCGGAGGAGGCGACACCGACGTAGAGGAGGGGGCCGACGGTCGCGGGGGCCGGCGTGAACGGACCCTGTACGCCCACACTCACCGCGTACGCCGGGAGCAGCATCGCCGTACCGAGGGCGAAGGTCGTGAACAGGTAGGTGAGCCCGGTGAGCCGGGCGGGGCGGCGGCGCAGCAGCGCGCTGTACGACGCGAAGCACATCGCGGCCGCGACCATCCAGAGGTCACCGGCAGCCAGGCCGGTCGACGGCCCGCCTCCGCCCACCAGGAGCAGCACCCCGGCGCAGGCGATCAGCATCCCCACGACCCGGCGCGCCCCCAGTCGTATGCCGCCGATCCGTTCGTACACCGCCATCAGCACCGGCGACGCGGCCATGATCATGCCCATGTTCGCAGCGGAGGTGGAGATGCCCGCCTGGTTGACCAGGGTGTTGTAGACGGTGACGCCGAGGAGGGCGGCGAGCAGGACATGGCCCAGGTGTCGGCGTACCAGGGCTCGCTGCCGCCAGGCCTCACGCGCCGCGAACGGGGTGACCGCCACCAGCGCGATCACCCAGCGCCACAGCGCCTGCTGCACCGGCGGCACGCTGTCGTGCAGCGCGCGCGAGACGACGAAGCTGCCGGACCAGACCACGGTGGCGACCCCTGCCAGGACGATCCCAAGTCCCGCGGCGCCGTGCGTGCGTGTGCGTGTGCGTGTCCGGTCCAGGACAGCCACGTATATCCCTTGCCTTTCGGTGGTCGTGGGTCGACCGGGGACCGCGTCCCCGCGGCCCGAACTACCGTCGCAAGGCGGGAACCGTCACGTCCATCGAATCTTTTCGACCATTCCTTTCAGAAGAACTGAACGATCCAGCGCGAGCCGACGGCCGCCCGCCACGCGGCCCGATCTGACCGAACACCGTCGCCCCGAACGCCAGCACCATCCCCGCCACCTGCACCGGCGTCAGCGCCTGCCCCAGCGCCGCCCAGCCGATGACGGCCGCGGTCAGCGGCGACAGCGGGCCGAGGAAGGTGACCTGGGTGGCACTGAGCCGGCCGATGCCCCGGAACCAGAGCCAGTACGCCACCGCCGTGTTCGCCAGCGCGAGGTAGAGATATCCGCCGACCGCCCGGCCGTCCAGCGCGGGCGGCGCGCCCTCGACGAGAAGGGCGACCGGGACGATCAGCAGCCCGCCCGCCGTCAACTGCCAGGCGGTGAGCGCCAACGGACCGACCCCGTCCGGCCGGCCCCACCGCTTGGTGAGCACCGTGCCGGTGGACATCGACGCGGTCGCGGCGAGCGCCGCGAGGACCCCCACCGCATCCAGCGCGCCGGCCGCCTTCAGTACGACGAGGCTGACACCGAGGGCCGCGGCGATACCGGTGAGGAGCGTCCGCAGGGTCGGGCGGTCGCCGAGCAGCAGTGCCGCGAGGCCCGCGACGAACAGCGGCCCGACCGCGCCGACGACTGCCGCCATGCCGCCGGGCAGCCGGTACGCGGAGAGGAACAGCAGCGGGAAGAAGGCGCCGATGTTCAGCGCGCCCAGCACCGCCGCCTTCCCCCACCAGGCGCCGCGCGGCAGCACCCGGGCCAGCGCGAGGAGCAGCAGCCCGGCGGGCAGCGCTCGCATCACCCCGGTGAACAGGGGCCGGTCGGCCGGGAGGAACTCCGTCGTGACGGCGTAGGTGCTGCCCCAGGAGATGGGGGCCAGCGCGGTCAGGGCTATGAGGGCGGGACGGTTCGCGTTCGCGGCCATGGAGGCACCCGATTCCAAAGTAGGTCAGTGAAAAGTAGCTTAGCTCCAAGCAACTCTCTCGTCATCTACTTCCTCGTAATCTACTTTCTTGCGGGCAATCGACCCCACGGCGGATACTCGCCCCCATGAAGACGCCCCAGGACCCTGTCGACGCGATCATCGAGCAGTGGGCCACCGTCCGGCCGGACCTCGACACCGCCGCGATGGAGGTCTTCGGCCGCGTCTTCCGGCTCGCCCGCACGATGGGCGACCGGATGGAGAAGGCGTACACGCCCTTCGGGATCTCGCGCGGGGAGTTCGACGTGCTCGCGACCCTGCGCCGCTCGGACGCCCCGTACACCCTCTCGCCCCGGCAGCTCTCGGCGACGCTCATGCTCACCACCGGCGGAATGACCGGGCGCCTGGACAAGCTGGAACGCGCGGGGCTGCTACGGCGCTCCCCCGACCCGCACGACCGGCGCGGGCTCCAGGTGACGCTCACCGACAAGGGGCTGCGGCTCATCGACGAGGCCGTCGGCGCGGGGCTCTCAGTCCAGACGGAGGCCCTGGCCCACCTCGACGAGGAACGAGCCGGTCAACTGGCCGGCCTGTTGCGCGAGTTGCTGACGGGCACCGGCGCCTAGATCCCCAGCCGGCCCGGCTCCGGCCCGGCTCGAAGGCCCTCAGCCGGCCGTGACGACCCGGCTCGACCTGACGCGTATCACGGCGAGCCGGCCCAGGACCTGAGCCAGCGCCATCAGCAGCAGCGCGGCGGTCCAGGCGTCGGAGCCGGTGATCAGATTGTCCTGACTGAACCGCGCCACGCTCCCGGAACCGCCATGAGTGGCCCAGTACTCGAATCCGGCGCGCGAGGCCATGCCGACGATCCATACGAGTGCGGCGAGTGCCCCGGCGCGGGCGAACGCGATCCCGTCCGAGGCGCGGCTCAGCCGGGTGGACGCGCCGCAGGCGATACCCAGGACGGCGCCGGCGGCGACACCGGCGACGTCGAGCCTGAGGTCGTGCCCCTGGGTCGGGAAGGACTTGAGGTAGTAGGCGGCCGCGGCGGCGACGGCCACGAGCGGCAGCAGCGTGTTGTGCAGCGTCTGCCGGACGCCTCGGATCTGCGGGATCACGAGGAGGATGAGGGCCGCGGAGATCGCGTAATCGGTCGTCGTCATGCCCATGAGCTTGCGCTTCACGACGCGGAACCACCTCGGCTCCAGGGTGGAGCCGAGGGTGGGTTTCCGCCTCAACCCACGGGTTGAGATCCAGTCTCCCCACGTCGGCGCCAACGTTGAGATCCAGTCGCCCAACGTCGGCGCCAACGTTGAGATCCAGTCGCCCAACGCCGCCGCCGACGTTGAGATCTAGTCGCCCAGCACCGCCGCCAACGCCGTCTCGACGGCCGCCGCATCGGGGGACTCGGCGGCCCAGGCCACGTATCCGTCGGGCCGCACCAGCAGTGTCGTACGCCGGTCGCTCGCCCAGCTCTCCACGGTGAGACGGTCCTTGCGGTCCTTGAGGTCGCCAAGACCGTACGCCCGGACGGCCGCCGCCGGTGCGACGAGGACGAACCGGCCGCCGCGCAGGGCTTCGTAGAGGCGGCCGTCCTTCAGGGCGACATCGGGGACGCGGGTGCCGACGAGGGCGTGGGAGCCGCGCGGGGCCCGGTAGGCGAAGCCGATGCCGGTGATCTGGCCCGCCGCCTTCCGGCGCATGGGGCCGACGCCGTTGAGGACCGTGGTGAACGCGGAGCGCAGCGCCAGCGTCCAGGGGTGCTTGGCCATCGCGAGCCGGACGATCCCGCCGCTGCTGCGCAGTACCGCCCTGCCGACCGGGTGGCGCTCGGCCTGGTAGGTGTCCAACAGGTCCGTGCCGGCGTGGCCGTTGACGACCAGCGCGAGCTTCCAGCTGAGGTTCGCCGCGTCCTGGAGGCCGGTGTTCATGCCCTGCCCGCCGGCCGGGGTGTGGACGTGGGCGGCGTCACCGGCGAGGAAGACCCGGCCGACCCGGTACGCGGGCGCCTGGCGCTCGTCGCTGTGGAAGCGGGACATCCAGCGGGCGTCGTGCATGCCGTAGTCACGGCCGAGCGAGAGCCGGACGATCTCCTTGACCTCGTCGAGTTCGAGCGGCGCGCTGTCGGGGACATTGCGGCCGCGGTGCCAGCCGATCACACGGTAGTAGCCGTCGCCGAAGGGCACCATGAAGGCGAAGGCGTCGCCGACGGCGTTGGCGGTGAGGATCGACTCCGGCTCCTCGGCGAGCAGGACGTCGGCGAGGACGACGGACCGGATGACCGACTTCCCGGGGAACGGCAGCCCCACCGCCTCACGCACCGCGCTGCGCATCCCGTCCGCCCCGACGACGTACGCGCCGGCCAGCTCCTCCGCTTCCCCGTCCGCACCCCGGACTTCGAGCGTGACGCCCGCCGCGTCCTGGCGCAGTCCGGTCACCTCGGTCTCGTACACGAACCGCACCCCGGCCTCGACCGCCCGCCGCTCCAAGGCCTTCTCCACCTCGTACTGCGGGATCACGAGCAGGTGGTTGAAGCGGGAGGGGAGCGTGTCGAGGGCGACGGAGAGCCGGCCGAAGAGGCGGATGCGGTCGACGGTCCGGCCGTGGCTCTCCAGCTCGTCGGCGAGACCGCGGGCGTCGAGCTGCTCCAGGGTGCGGGCGTGCAGGACGAAGGCGCGGGAGAGGTTGCTGATCTTGTGCGGGCGCTTCTCGACGAGGGTGACGGGGACTCCGGCGGTGGCGAGGTCCCCGGCCAGCAGGAGGCCGGTGGGGCCGGCGCCGACGACGATCACGTTCCGGGACGCGGTGGTGCCGTTCGTCTTGCCGTTCATGGCGGCCTCCTGATGCCAGCACTCGTGGGCCAACGCCCGTTGGTCAACGTTTGTTGGCCAACGCTTGTTTACCAACATAGAGACATCGCTCTGGACTGTCAACAACTGTTGGCCTACGGTTGTTGGCATGCCCGACAAGGAACTCCCCGCACCCGCCCCGTCCCCCGCGGCCCGCCGCTCGGACACCACCCGCACCGCCATCCTCACCGCCGCGCGCGAACGCTTCGCCGCCGACGGCTACGAGCGCGCCACGATCCGCGCAATCGCCAAGGACGCGCGGATCGATCCGTCGATGGTGATGCGGTACTACGGCTCGAAGGAGGGACTGTTCGCCGCGGTCCTGGACGTCGACCTGCGGCTGCCGGGCCCGGACGGGCTGGACCCGCGCGAGGTGGGCCGCGTCCTGGTGGGCCACTTCCTCGACCTCTGGGAGGAGAACGAGGTCCTCACCGTGCTGCTCCGGGTCGGCGTGACCAATCCGGACGGCGCCGCGCGCATGCAGGGCATCTTCCGGGACCAGCTCATGCCGGTCGCGCTGCGCGTGTGCCCCGACCCGGAGCAGGCGCCGGCACGGGCCGCGCTGACCGCCTCACAGGTGCTGGGCATGGCGATGGCCCGCTACGTCCTGCGTTTCCAGCCCGCCGTCGCGCTGCCGCGCGAGGAGGTCGTGGCATGGCTGGCACCGACGGTGCAGCGGTATCTCACGGCGCCGCATCCGTGACAGGCCCCGAAAACACGTCGAGGGAGTCCGCGCCCCCCCCCGGGGCGCGGGGTCCCGCTGTAGGGGAGGGTACCCACCACGGGGCGCGGGGGCGGGGCCGGGGAGCGCGGCGGGATGCCGTCCCGGTAGGGGGGTTTTCGGGGATGGACCGT
>NZ_JBHVST010000076.1:48059-55873 GCF_042885015.1 Streptomyces sp. NPDC058086
CCCACCGGGTGCGCGGACTCCCTCGATCGAGAAGGATCCAGACCTCGGCGCGCGGCCGAGGCTCCGGGAAGCGAGCCGGAATCAGGTCCGCTTCGGCTGCTTGTCGGACTTGTCCAGAACCATCACGAGGCCCGCGATGACCAGGAACAGGACGATCGGCGTCACGACGTAGAGGCCGAGCGTTTCGATCACGCTCAGGCCCTTGCCGGGGTCGTCACCGTCGTCGCGGGTCAGCGCGAGCGCGGGGGACGACATGAGCAGCATCATCAGCGTCGTACCGGAAGCCAGGGCGCCGGCGCGCAGGGCGTTCTTCTTGTCCACGGTGCAAACGTAGCGAACACCTGAATGAGTCGCGCGCCCGGGGTGCCGTACGGAGATCTCACGCCCGCCCGCACGCCCCGTTCACACGCCTCCGTCACCCACGCAGCACATCGATCAGCGCGTACAGCCGGGGCGAGGCCGCCAGTTCCTCCAGGGTCACCGGGCGGCCGTCCGCGTCGGCGATGGGCAGCCGCCAGTTCGGGTACTGGTCCCACGTGCCCGGCAGGTTCTGCGGGCGCCGGTCCCCGACCGTGTCCGGGAGCCACACACCGATCATGCGGGCCGGGGTGCGCAGCAGGAAGCGGTGCACGGCCTGGATCTCGGCCTCCTCCGACACCGCCGAACCCGCGTCGCCGGCCCCGTGCAGCAGCCCGAGGCGGGCGAGCAGCGCCAGCCACTCCCCCGTGTCCGCCGTGGCCACGGTCCGCTCGTCCTCCAGAGAGCCGGTGAGCAGACCGAGCCGGTCGCGGAGTTCGACGTGGTCGCCGGTGAGCCTGGAGGCGGTGGGCGGCAGGTCGTGGGTGGTGGCGGTGGCCAGGCAGTCGGGGCGCCAGCGCTCGGGGGGCAGGGGCTTCCCGTCGCCGTCCCAGTCCCGTTCGAACCACAGCACCGAGGTGCCGAGCACCCCGCGCTCGTGCAGCGTCTCGCGTACGCCGGGCTCGACCGTGCCGAGGTCCTCGCCGATCACCAGGGCCCCGGCCCGCGAGGCCTCCAGGGTCAGGATCGCGAGCATCGCCTCGGCGTCGTAGCGGACGTACGTGCCCTCGGTGGGCGGCTGTCCCTGCGGCACCCACCAGAGCC
The DNA here is from genome assembly GCF_042885015.1 of Streptomyces sp. NPDC058086. Taxonomy (NCBI): domain Bacteria; kingdom Bacillati; phylum Actinomycetota; class Actinomycetes; order Kitasatosporales; family Streptomycetaceae; genus Streptomyces; species Streptomyces sp. NPDC058086. Next base: position 49,182 of record NZ_JBHVST010000076.1, read on the forward strand.
GGAACAGGCCCATCACATGGTCGATGCGCAGGGCGCCCGCGTGCCGGAAGAGGGCGCGCAGGAGACGGCGGTACGGGGCGTAGCCCGAGGCGGCGAGGCGGTCCGGGCGCCAGGGCGGCAGGCCCCAGTCCTGGCCGCGTGCGTTGAAGGCGTCCGGGGGCGCGCCGACGGACATGCCCGCCGCGAAGTACTCCTGTTGCGCCCAGGCGTCGGCTCCGCCCGGATGCACTCCGACCGCGAGGTCGTGCACGAGGCCCACCGCCATCCCGGCGTCGCGCGCGGAGCGCTGGGCGGTGGCGAGCTGGGCGTCGGTGAGCCAGGCGAGGCGGCTGTGGAAGTCGACGCGGTCCATCAACTCGCCGCGGGCGCGGGTGGTTTCGGGTGAACGCGGGTCACGCAGGCCCACCGGCCACCGCTGCCACTCGGGGCCGTACGCCTCGGCGAGCGCGCACCAGGTGGCGTGGTCCTCCAGCGCCTCGCCCTCCTCGGCGAGGAAGTCGACGTAGGCGGCGCGGCGGCCGGGCCCGAGCGGCACCTCGCGCACCAGTTCCAGCGCTTCGCGCTTGAGGTCCCACACGGCGTCGCGGTCGATCAACGCGCCCTTGTGGAGCACGGATTCGCGCAGTCGCTCGGCGCGCTCCAGCAGCGCCCGTACTCGGCCCGGGTCGTCGACGTGGGCGAACTCGGGGATGTCCTCGACCCGCAGGTGGACCGGGTCGGGGAAGCGGCGGGAGGAGGGCCGGTACGGGGAGGGGTCGGTGGGGGTGCCGGGTACGGCCGCGTGCAGGGGGTTGACCTGCACGAATCCGGCGCCGAGCGCCCGGCCGGCCCAGGCGGTCAGTTCGGCGAGGTCGCCGAGGTCGCCCATGCCCCAGGAACGCCGGGAGAGGAGGGAGTAGAGCTGGACGAGGAGTCCGTACGTGCGTCCGGGCGGCGCGGGCAGCCGGGCGGGGGCGGCGACGAGGTGGGCCTCGGCGGTGCGGCCGTCGGGGGCGGTGACGTGCAGGGTGTGGACGCCGGGCGGGAGGTGCTCGGCGGCGGCGCGGGTCTCGCCCTGTTCGGTGGTGATGCGCAGCCGGGTGCCGGCCGGCAGTCCGGCGAGCGCGGCGGGCGGGCTCCCGCCCCAGCACACCACCGTCGGCGGCAGCAGCCGCTCCCGTGTCTCGGTCTCCCGGCCGGCGAGGGCCGCGCGGACGGCGTCCGGGGTGCTCGCGTCGACGCCGAGCGCCGCCAGGGCCGCGACGACCGCGGTGTCCGTGGCCGCGACCGTACGGTCCGGGGAGGGGCTGTAGGAGGTGGCGACGCCGTGCAGTGCGGCCAGCCGCGCCAGCGGTGCGTGCGGGTCGGGAGGGTCGGCCGGCGAGGGGCCGGCGGGCGAGGGGTCCGCGGGCGGGCTGGGCGCCATCTATACCCCCGAGATGTCCGTGGCGGCGCCGGTGGAGACGGGCTCGCTGGTCAGGTGCGCGGCGTCGGCCAGCGGCGGTTCGCTGGTCAGCGGCTCGGCGTCGGGGAGGGGAGGTTCGCTGGTCAGCGGGGGTTCGGCGGAGGCGCTCTCGGCGCTGAAGACGCACACGTGGGGCTCGACGGAGGGCTCCGTCGGGCGTTTGGAGAGGGCCGAGAGCAGAAGGTGTGCCGATGCGGCCACGAGGGTCTCCTTGTCGTCGTAAGGCGGGAAGCGGGTTATCGCAGCTCTACCCAGCGGACGCCGGGGCAGACGTATGCGGACGGACAACGTGCTTCTGGTCACACCCCGAGCTCCCCCGAGAACTTTTCGACGGTCACTATTCACTCAGTACATATATCGAGTGCATACTGATCTCCATGAGCACCCGTCACATCCTGTTGGGGCTGCTCGCCGGAGGCCCCAGCCATGGCTACGACCTCAAGCGACGGCACGACGAACGCTTCCCGCAGGCCCGCCCACTGGCCTACGGGCAGGTCTACACGACCTTGCAGCGCCTGGTCCGCGACGGACTGGCCGAGGTCGACGGGACCGACTCGGACGGTGGTCCGGAGCGCACCATGTACCGCTCCACCGACGACGGAACCCGTGAACTGGCCCACTGGGCCGGGGAGATCACCCCGCCCGCGCCCTTCGTGACGAACGAGATCTTCGCCAAGGTCGTCGTCGGGATCCTCGCCTCGACGGACGCCGCCGGCTATCTACGGGCGCAGCGTGCCGCGCACATGGCGCGGATGCGCGAGCTGACCGCGGTGAAGACGAGCCCCGGCGCCGATCTCGCGACCGTGCTCTCCGCCGACTACGCCCTCACCCACCTCGACGCCGATCTCCGCTGGATGGACACCACCGCGGCCCGGCTCTCCACTCTGACCGCGGAGGTCGACGCAGCATGAGCAGCAGTACAAGCAGCAGTACAAGCAGCAGTACAAGCAGCGGTACGAGCAGCAGTACGAGCAGCAGTACGAGCAGTGACGGGGGCACTCCCCTGCTGACGGCCCGAAGTCTCGTCAAGACGCACGGCTCCACCCCGGCACTGCGCGGCGCCTCGCTGGAACTGCGGACCGGCGAGATCCTGGCCGTCACCGGAGCCAGCGGCAGCGGGAAGTCCACGCTGCTGCACTGCCTGGCGGGGATCGTCCGCCCCGACGAGGGCACCGTGGAGTACGCCGGCGAACGCCTCGACCGGCTCCCCGAGAGCCGGCTCAGCGAGCTGTGCCGTACCGACTTCGGGGTGGTCTTCCAGTTCGGGCAGCTGATCCCGGAGCTGACCGCCCTCGACAACGTGGCACTGCCCCTGCTGCTCGCGGGCACCGCGCGTACGGCGGCGCGGGAGCAGGCCGGTGAGTGGCTGGAGCGGTTCGGCGTACGGGGGCAGGAGGCCTTGCGGCCCGGCGAGATGAGCGGCGGCCAGGCCCAGCGGGTGTCGCTGGCGCGGGCGCTCGTCACCGGCCCGCGGGTCGTCTTCGCGGACGAGCCGACCGGCGCGCTCGACTCGCTCGCCGGTGAGCAGGTCATGACCGCCCTCGCCCACACCGCACGCGAGTCCGGCACCGCCGTCCTGCTGATCACCCATGACGCCCGGGTCGCCGCGTACGCGGACCGCGAGGTGGCGCTGTGCGACGGGCTCGTGGTCGACGACGCGGCGCGGGCCTTCGCCGCCGGGACCTCCGTGGAGGTGTCCCGATGAGGACCGAACTGCGGCTCGCCCTGCTGCTGACCCGCGGTTCCGACCGACGGGAGTGGTGGCGGGTCACGCTCACGGCGGTGGGCGCGGGGCTCGCCACGGGCTTCGGCCTGGCCGCCGCCGCGGTCGCCTCGCTCGACGGGCAGTACAGCGTGTCCCTCGGCAACGGCCTGCTGGACCAGCCCGGCGAGCGCTCGGGCATCGTCCTCGCACTGCTGCTCCTGCTGGTCCCGGTACTGGGCTTCCTCGGACAGTGCGCCCGCATCGGTGCCGTGCACCGCGACCGACGGCTGGCCGGGCTGCGGCTGGCGGGGGCCTCCGCGGCCCAGGTGCGGCGGATCGCCGCGCTGGAGGCGGGGCTCGCCTGCCTCGTGGGCTCGGCGGGCGCCACGGTCTTCTCCGCGCTGCTCCTGCTGAGCCAGTGGCAGCGTCCGCCGGCCGTCGTGTGGGCCTGGTTCGCGCTGATCGCGGTCGCCGTACCCGTGCTGGGCGCGCTCGCGAGCACGATGGCGCTACGCCATGTGGTCGCCTCGCCGCTGGGCTGGGTGCGCCGGGTGCACCCACGGACGGGCCGTGGCCCGGGGGGCACGTTCCTGATGGCATCGCTGTTCCTGCTGACCGTGGGAATCGTGATGGCACCGAGGACCTTCGGCGGCTTCAGCACGGCCCCGCTGCTGGCCTTCGCCCTGGTGATCGTCACCGGCATGGGAGCCGTCTGGCTGGCCGGCGCCACGGCCCGGCTTATCGGGCGTCGGCTCCCGGACCGTACCGGGAACCCGGCGGTCCTGATCGCAGCCGAACGCCTGCGCGACGACCCGTGGGCCGCCGCCCGCACCCACGCCGCCGTCCTCCTGGTGACCGTCGTGGGAAGCGGCTTCCTCGGCATCCGCCAGGTGCTGCTCCAGGAGCTCGAAGGACGCGGGTCCGACTCCCTCGCCGCGAGCATGTCCTTCTACACCACCGGCATCGACCTGACCGGCGCCGCTGTCCTGATCGCCCTCGCGATCACCCTCTCCGGCCTCGCCGTGGGCACCGCCGAGTCCCTGGCCACCCGCCGCCGGGGCCTGGCCGCGCAGGTCGCCGCCGGGGTGCCGGCGGCCGTACTGGGCCGGGCGCTGCTCCTGGAGACGGCCCTGCCGCTGGCCCCGGCGGTCTCGCTGGCGGGCCTCGGTGGCCTGGGCATCGGCGCCGCGTACGCGTGGATCGCCGCGGACGTGGGATCCGTACCGCCGCTCATGCCCCTGCTGGTGCCCGTGGCCGTCTACGCGGCGTGTCTGCTCGCCGCGGCCACGTCACTGCCGCTGCTGCGCCGCTCCGCGCACCCGGCGGAGCTGCGCTACACCTGAGCCCCGCTACACCTGAGCCCCGCTCCACCTGAGCCCCGCTCCACCTGGGCTCCGCTCCGCCTGGGCTCCGCTCCGCCCCTGGGTCGCGCCACAGCTGGGTCGCACCACAGCTGGGCCGCCCCGCACCTGATACGCGTGACCCGCACACCGTCCGCCCTGCGGGCACGGCCGGCTCCCCGGGAGGCACGGGGGTCCTCCTGGGGAGCCGGAACGGCACGACAGGGACACGGCGGGAGAGCCGCAGGGAACACAAAGGCCCGGATCGTCAGGCGGAAATGCCGTCGATCCGGGCCATCGCATCCTCCGCGCCGTACGGCTGCAGGTAGGGCAGCCAGCGCGGGTCCCTATGCCCCGTTCCGATGATGCGCCAGGCGAGCCCCGTCGGCGGGGCGGGTTTGTGGCGCAGGCGCCAGCCGATCTCGACCAGGTGGCGGTCGGCCTTGGTGTGGTTGCAGCGGCGACATGACGCCACCACGTTGTCCCAGGCGTGCTGACCTCCGCGGGAGCGCGGGATGACGTGGTCGACGCTGGTTGCGACGCCACCGCAGTACATGCACCGGCCGCCGTCGCGGGCGAACAGTGCCCGACGGGTCAGCGGAACGGGCCCCCGGTAAGGGACCCGTACGAACCTCTTCAGCCGGACCACGCTGGGTGCGGGGACAGTAACGGTTGCGCTGTGCATAAAGGCGCCGGATTCCTCGAGGCAGATGGCCTTGTTCTCGAGGACGAGGACGAGCGCGCGGCGGAGCGGTACGACGCCGAGTGGCTCGTACGACGCGTTGAGGACCAGGACATGCGGCACGGATGCCTCCTTGTACGCCGGCGGCGCGTGGCTCGCGCCGGGACGATCTGCAGTCAGTCTCCCCTCTTGCCTGGTGGAAGCGCCACCATGTCCCGGTAACGGGCTGGGAGTGTTTTCGACCACACCCTCTTTCATCCCCAGGTGAGTAGGGTCTCTCCCCCGAACATTGCAACGATCCACACACGATGCCCCGTTAGTGTGGTGGTTCTGCCCGCCGCTGTCCTCACATGTCCCCGAGCCGCGGGCGGACCGCTACGCCCTGGAGGTACCTGCCGTGTTCTTGACCGCCCTGTTGGCTTCGGGGTCCACCCCGTCGCCGTCCCCCTCGGCGACGACGGACCCGACGACCGCCACGCTTCAGGACGCCCAGCAGAGCGCGACCAACGCCGCCAGCTGGGTCGAGCAGAACTGGTCCACGTGGCTGGCGATCGGTCTGCGCGTCCTGTTGATCCTGGTGATCGCGGGGGTACTGAGAGTGGTGGTGCGGCGGGCGATCACCAAGCTCATAGATCGCATGACCCGCACGGTCCAGGCGGTCGACGGCACGGCCCTGGGCGGTCTGCTGGTGAACGTCGAGCGCCGCCGGCAGCGCTCGCAGGCGATCGGCTCGGTCCTCCGCTCGGTCGCGTCCTTCCTGATCATGGGCACCGCCGCGCTGATGATCCTGGGCACGTTCCAGATCAACCTGGCCCCGCTGCTGGCCTCCGCCGGTGTCGCGGGTGTGGCGATCGGTTTCGGCGCTCGCAACCTGGTCACGGACTTCCTCTCCGGCGTCTTCATGATCCTTGAGGACCAGTACGGCGTCGGCGACACGATCGACGCGGGGGTCGCCTCCGGCGAGGTCATAGAGGTGGGCCTGCGCGTGACGAAGCTGCGCGGCGACAACGGCGAGATCTGGTACGTCCGCAACGGCGAGGTCAAGCGCATCGGCAACCTCTCCCAGGGCTGGGCCACGGCCGGCGTCGACGTCACGGTCCGCTCGAACGAGGACCTGGACAAGGTGAAGCGCACCCTCGACGAGGTCGCCGAGGCGATGACCAAGGAAGAGCCCTGGAACGAGCGTCTGTGGGGTCCGATCGAGGTCCTCGGCCTGGACAGCGTCCTGCTCGACTCCATGGTCGTCCGTCTCTCGGCGAAGACCATGCCCGGCAAGTCCCTCTCCGTCGAACGCGAACTCCGCTGGCGCGTCAAGCGCGCCTTCGACGCCGCGAACATCCGCATCGTCGGGGGCCCCACGGCACCCCCGGAGGAGGAGCCCATCGACCCGACCGCCGCGGTGGCGGCCCCGTCGGTCCTCGGCAACCCGGCCTCCCCCCAGTCGGAGGCGACCACCCCCATCCCGGCCCCCGCCTCGGCCCCGGCTTCGTCGAGCTCGCCGAAGTAGGCCCTGCTCGTACG
>NZ_JBHVST010000077.1:0-18353 GCF_042885015.1 Streptomyces sp. NPDC058086
CCAAGCTCTCGACTCCGCTCGAGCAGGGGGACCCCCATGACGCCGCAGGGCCCGCCCTCCGGGCGGACGACGGGAATGTGACGACAGGACCTAGGGCCTGTCCGGCGGATCATGTCGGAGACGCGGGGCTTGGCACGCTCTCCCCCAAGCTCTTCGAGCAGGGGGACCCCCATCGCGTCGTCGCCCTCCTCCGCCTTGCAGCTGCACGGACCAAGCCCCGCTCGCCTGTGCTGATGAGGCACCGTCGCTTCCCTTCGACTTGATCCACCGGACAGGCCCTGGCGAGCCACTCGTGGCCGGCCCGGTCGAGCGTCAACGGATCTGGACCGCGTGTCGTGCGGCGGCGCCCGCCGAACGTCACCTGCCCCAAGCCGCCTGATCACAACTCAACCGATCCAGGGGTATGGACAATTACTCATGAGAAGGATCTCGCTGTGGATGCACGCTTGAAGGACTTCGGCGACCGGAGTCGGCCGCGAAGGAGAGGGGGCGAGACATGAGCGACGACGTCACCGACACGGCGACCGAGACTTTCGTCGCCCACCGCAACCTGCTCTTCACCGTGGCGTACGAGATGCTCGGATCGGCCGCCGACGCCGAAGACGTCCTCCAGGAAACCTGGCTGCGTTGGGTCAAGGTCGACTTGGGGCAGGTACGCGACCCGCGCGCCTACCTGGTCCGGATCACGACCCGGCAGTCGCTCAACCGGCTGCGCACAATGAGTCGCCGCAAGGAGGTGTATGTCGGCCCCTGGCTGCCGGAACCGCTGCTCACCGCGCCGGACGTGGCCGAGGACGTCGAACTCGCCGAGAGTGTGTCGATGGCGATGATGCTCGTCCTCGAGACACTGTCGCCGACCGAGCGCGCGGTCTTCGTGCTGCGCGAGGCCTTCGACGTCGGCTACGACGAGATCGCGGCCGCCGTCGACAAGACCCCCGCGGCCGTCCGCCAGATCGCGCATCGCGCACGCCGGCACGTCGATGCCCGCCGTCCCCGCGAGGTGGTCTCCCCGGGCAGGATCCGGGCGGCTCTGGAGTCGTTCCAGCGGGCGCTCGAATCCAGGGACCTGCAGGGCCTCCTGGACGTGCTCGCCCCCGAGGTCGTCCTGGTGAGCGACGGCGGCGGCGTCAAGCAGGCCGCGCTGCGGCCGATCAGCGGCGCCGAGAAGGTGGTCCGCTTCATCGTCGGCGGGACCGGCAAGACCGAAGGCACGCTCACCATTGACCCCGCCGTGGTCAATGGCAGCCCGGCACTCGTCCTACGCCTGGACGGCGAGGTCGACGGCATCATGGCGATCCGTGTCGAAGACGCCCGCATCAGCGGCCTCTACTACGTCCGCAACCCGGAGAAACTGACCCGTGTCGCAGCCGAGACCCCGCTCACCCTGCGATGAATACCGGTGAACACCCGGCGCGGGGTCGCGAGTCCGGGTCCTAGGCGGGCCCTCCATCGAGGTCGTCGCCGCGGCCGGTGACGCGGTGCGGTGGAGCGGATGCGCGTGCACCAGGACGTCGACGACACACCGGTCCCGCACCGCGAGCACGATCGGCGAGCGGGACCCGCATCTGGGACGTCTGGACTCCTGGGAGTCCTGGTACCAGTGGCGGGACGCGGTCGTGGAGCGCTATGAACGCCAGGGCGATCAGTGCCCGTTGGGGTCCCTGTTCCTTCAGGTCGGGCGGGCCCGGCCGGGCGCACGGGCCATCGTGTCCGAGCTGATGCGTCAGTGGCAGGAGCAACTCGCCCAGGGCATGCGCGCGCTCCGGGCGCGTGGCCTGGTGTCGCCCACCCTCGACGTCGACACGACGGCCGCCGCACTGCTGGCCGGAGTCCAGGGAGGTGTGTCGGTGATGATGTCCACGGGCGAGTCGACCCATCTGAAGGCCGCGCTCGACACCGGTATCGAGTACCTGCGCGTGACGGCGGACCGGGACAGTACACGCTGACCGTGGCGCTCCCCGTGCCCGCGATCGGTGATCACGGGTGTGCCGTGTGACAGCCGGGCGCCCGCCCCACGTGGACCCCGTCAGGACGTTCCGCGCGGGACGACCAGGCCGCAGTCGTACGCCAGGATCACCGCCTGGACGCGGTCGCGCAGCTGGTACTTCTCCAGGATGTGGGCGACGTGCGTCTTGACCGTGGTCTCGCCCACGCCGAGTTCGAGCGCGATCTCTGCGTTGGACAGACCGCGGGTGAGTGCGCGCAGCACGTCGAGTTCGCGCCCGGTCAGGGCGTCGAGCCTCGTCGGCACGGTCGGCGTCGTGGGCGCGGCGAGGTGGGCGAAGCGGTCCAGCAGCCGGTGGGTGACGCGCGGGGAGAGCACGGCCTCACCGTCGGCCACTGTACGGATGGCGCCCACCAGGGAGTCGGCGGGACCGTCCTTGACCAGGAAACCACTGGCCCCGGCGCGCAGGGCGTCCACGACGTGCGCGTCCAGGTCGAAGGTGGTGAGGATGACGATGCGGCTGGGCGAACCCGCCTGCACGATCCGGCGGGTGGCCTCCACACCGTCCATGTGCGGCATCCGGATGTCCATCAGGACGACGTCCGGGGTGAGGGCCTCGGCGCTCTCGACGGCGGCCGCGCCGTCCGACGCCTCGCCGACGACGACGATGTCCGGTTCGGCCTCGAGGATGAGCCGGAATCCCGTCCGGATCATGGGCTGGTCATCGACGAGCAGGACGCGGATGGATCGAATGCGGGGAGTGCCCTTCGTGCTGGGGGTCGGGTTCGGGGGAGGGGAGCGGGATGACCGCGTGGACGCAGTAACCGCCGCCCGGTCGGTTGCCGGTGTGCAGGGAGCCGCCCACGGCGCCGATCCGCTCCCGCATACCGACCAGACCGTGACCGGAACCCCTCACCGGGGTGGGCGGCCGTGATGTCTCACCGCCCTGCCGCGGCCCGTCGTCGCAGAGCCGCAGGGTGAGCCGGTGCCGCTCCGGCTCCCAGGCGACGGTCAGCGCGGTGTGCGTGTGACCGGCGTGCTTGAGGGTGTTGGTGAGGGCTTCCTGTACGACGCGGTAGACGGCGAGTTGTGAACCGGCCGGGAGCTCGGCGGGGGTTCCCCTGGTATCGAACTCGACCTGGAGACCGGCGGCGCGCACCGACTCCACGAGCGCCGGCAGGGCGTCGATGGTGGGCTGGGGCGGTTCCTTGTTCGGGTCGCTCTCCGCCTCCTCGTCGGTCCGCAGCAGGTCAAGGAGCCTGCGCAGCTCGGTGACCGTGGCCCGTCCCGTCTCCTCGATGGTGCCGTGCAGTTCGTGGGCCTTGGCTCTGTCGCGGTCCTGGACCCGGTCGGCGGCGATGGTCTGCACGACCATGAGACTGACGTTGTGGGCGACGATGTCGTGCAACTCGCGGGCGATCCGGGCCCGCTCCTCCATCACGGCGGCGCGTGCGGTGGCGACCTGTTCGCGTTCGATCGCCGCGGCCCGCTCCAGCGCCTGGTTCTGGATGGCGGCGCGCGCCCTGGAGAGCCGGCCCAGCGCCCACGCGGCGACCAGCAGCACCGACTCGGTCAGGAGGGTCGTGACACGGTGCCCGGCCGGCGCGAGCAGCGACTCGGTGACGGCCGCGGCCGGGATGAGCACCGCCACGACCAGGGTCGCCGTACGAGGAGTGGACCGTACGGCGGTGAGGAACACGCCCGTGGCCACGCCCAGGTAGGTCGGTCCGATGGAGGTGCCCTCGGGCCCGGAGAGCTGCGGGATGTAGTGGAGGCCCTGGAGCGCGGCGGCCGCCGCCGACATCACCAGCAGCGCGGGCAGCGGAAACCGTCGGTGGACGGCCAGCGGCAGCGCGGACACCAGCATGAGCACCACGAACCAGGCGTCCGGCGACCGCAGTTCGGGCCCGCCGGGCGGGATCGCCAGCGGCGTGGCCGCGCATCCGGCGATGAGCAGCAGGGCCAGACCCGCGTCGGTGACGGCCGGGGGCACACGGCGCCCGGCGAACGAGTCCATCAGGTCCATGCGCCCCACGTTAGACGGCTCACCCGGTGCCCTGATCTGCCCAGGGGGTGAGAGCGCACGACCGGTCTCCTCCGCAGCGGCATCCTCCGCAAGGAGGAGACGCCCCACGCGAGCGGCGGCGCGAGGAGACCCCGCCCTCCTCCGTACGGCGGAGGGCATCGGGGGTCTCGCCCGACCGGCGGAGACCACGGTTCGACGGTGCGGCCGAGGCCGCGCCCCGTTGCCGCCGATGGACTGGCAGCACCACGCACGGAACGCCGTGCGAGAAATCGGAACTTGAAAACCCGGAACTTGAGAAGTCGAGGAGTCACAGTGCGGTCTTGGGGCCAACAACCGGACGGGCCGGCCGACGGCCGGTACGCGGTGCAGCTGACGGACGTGACCAAGCGCTACGGCGACGGTCCCTCGGCCGTCCTTGCGCTCGACAAGGTCGGCGCGGGCATCGCATCCGGCACGTTCACGGCCGTGATGGGCCCCTCGGGATCCGGCAAGAGCACCTTCCTGCACTGCGCGGCGGGCCTCGACCGGCCCACCTCGGGCATGGTCCGGCTGGGCGCACAGGACCTGTCGACGCTGAAGGAGCGACGGCTCACGGAGCTGCGGCGCACCCGCATCGGCTTCGTGTTCCAGGCGTTCAACCTGCTGCCCTCGCTGACCGTCGAGCAGAACATCACGCTGCCCCTGAGGCTGGCCGGACGACAGGTCGACGCGGGCTGGTTCGACCACATCATGAAGGCCGTCGACCTCGGCGACCGGCTCGCGCGCTTCCCCGCCCAGCTGTCCGGTGGCCAGCAGCAGCGGGTGGCGATCGCGCGCGCCCTGGTCACCCGGCCCGAGGTGATCTTCGCCGACGAACCGACCGGAGCGCTCGACCCGGAGACCGCCCGGGACATCCTGGGGCTGCTGCGGCAGGCCGTCACCGATCTGCATCAGACGGTGGTCATGGTCACCCACGATCCGGTGGCCGCCGCACACACCGACCACGCCCTGTTCCTCAGCGCGGGGCACCTCGTCGACGCCCTGGCCGAGCCGAGCGCCGACCGCGTCGCGGACGTCATGGCCGGCCTGCGGAGGGCCGCCTGATGCTGAGCCTCGCCCTGTTGACGCTCAAGGCCCGCAAGGGCGGTTTCGCCGGCACCTTCGTCGCCCTGCTCCTGGGCGCCGCGGTCCTGAGCGCCTGCGGGATCCTGCTGGAGTCGGGCATACGGGCCGGATCCTCCCCCGAGCGGTACGCGGCGGCCGACGTCGTCGTCGCGGGCCGCCAGGAGGTCGAACTGACCTTCAAGGACCTCGACGGATCGACCGTGAAGGAGTCCCAGCCGCTGCCGGAACGCGTAGCGCTGCGGGCTTCGCTTGCCGACCGGATCACCGGCGTGGACGGAGCGAAGTCGGTGATCGCGGACGTGGGCGCCCCGGTGCGGCTGGTGTCCGGTGCCGGGCAGCCGGTGCCGGGACACCACGGCGCGGGGGTGGCGGCGCACAACTGGTCGAGCCTCGGTCTCGGCGACTTCCGGCTGACCACCGGTCACGCGCCCCGCACCGCCAACGAGATCGTCCTGGACACCGAACTCGCCGCACAGGCGGGCGTCCGCCCCGGCGACGAGATCCGCCTGATGTCCACCTCGGTGCCCCGTGCCTTCCGGGTCGCGGGACTGGTCGCCCTGAAGGACGGCGACGCCCCCCGCCGGTCCGTGGCGTTCCTGGCCGACGCGACCCTGCGCCAGTCGGTTCCCGAAGCCTCCGTCCAGGCCTTCGGCGTCCTCGCCGCGCCCGGCACATCACCGCAGCGACTCGCCGACGCCATCAAGTCCACGCTCCACGACGACACCCTCGCCGTGCACACCGGAGCGGGGCGCGGACGGGCCGAGTTCCTCGACGTCACCGTCAGCGGCTCCAACCTCGTCCTCCTGGCGGCCGCGATCGGCGGCAACGTCCTGCTCGTCGCCGTCTTCGTCCTGTACGCCACCACGTCCCTGTCGATCCGGCACCGCCGCCGGGAGATCGCCCTGCTGCGCGCGATCGGCACCACCCCCGGCCAGATCCGGCGCATGGTCGCCGCCGAGGCCGCTTCCACCGGCCTGCTCGCCGGAGTGGTCGGCTGCCCGGCGGGTCTGCTCCTCGTGTACTGGCTGCGCGACCGGTTCGCCGGACACGGCATCGTGCCGCCGGACTTCGGGCTCGCCCTCAGCCCTCTGCCCTTCCTCGCGGCGGTGCTCGTCACCGTTCTGACCGCGCTGGTCGCGGTGCTGTCCGCCGCGCACCGCGCGACCCGGATCCGGCCTAGCGAGGCCCTCGGCGAGGCCGCCGTGGAGACCCCGGGGCTCGGCCGCGGACGCCGGATCACCGGCGGTGTGCTGCTCGTCCTGTCCGCGGGGATCTTCGTCACCGGACTGGCGCAGGACGCCGACTTCTTCACCCTTGTCGGGCTCGCCAACTCCCTCGTCCTCGTCCTCGTCGTCGCCGTCGCGGTGCTGGGTCCGCTGGTCTCCCGTACCGCCGTAGGCCTGCTCGCCCCGCTGCTGAACCGGACCGGTGTCACCGGCTACCTCGCGGCGGCCAACACCCGGGCCAACGTGGCCCGGCTGGCCGGCGCGATCACCCCGCTCGTGCTCGCCGTCTCCTTCTCGTCGACCGTCGTCTTCGCGCAGACCACCGGGCTCAGGGAGTCCGCCGACCAGCTGCGGGCCGGGCTCGTCGCCGACCACGTCCTCACCGCGCCGTCCGGAGTGCCACCCGAACTCGCCGAGAAGGTGCGGGGCATGAAGCAGGTGGCGTCGGCCACCGGACTGGTCAGGTCCAAGGTCGTCGCCATGGGCAAGATGCTGGGCGCCCAGGAGTCCGTCTCGCTCAGCGTGCAGGGCGTGGATCCCCGGGCGCTCGGCAGCGCCCTCGATCTGCGGCCGCGGGAAGGGAACATGAAGGCCCTGTCGCGGGACACCGTGGCGATCAGCACCACCACGGCCTCCTGGCTGGGGCTCGCTGTCGGGGACACCGCCCGGCTCCACCTGGGCGACGGCACTCCGCTGCGGGCCAAGGTCGTCGCCGTCTACGAACGCGGCTTCGGATTCACCGACGTGACCATGGACCACGACCTGCTGCTCGCCCACACCACCGGCAAGGTCGACGAGTCCGTCCTCGTACGCTCCGCCCCCTCGGCACCGGACCTGACCCAGGCCCTGTCGCACCTGGCCGTGGCCTACCCCGGCACGGTGCTCCGGGACGGCCTCGCCGTCGACGACCAGCTCGCGGAACAACGGGCGAACGCCTGGGTCAACTACCTCGTCGTCGGCGTGATCATCGCCTACACGGCGATCACCGTCGTCAACACGCTGGCGATGAGCACGGCCGCGCGCCGACGCGAGTTCGCTCTGCTGCGGCTGTCCGGCACGGCCCGCGGGCAGGTCGTCGGCATGATGCGGCGGGAGAGCGTCATCGTCATCGCGGCCGGGGTGGGCATCGGGACCCTGCTCTCCGCGTTCCCACTCGTCCTCGTGTCGATGGCGGTGAGCGGCACCCCGATCCCGGCCGTACCCGGCCTCGGATATCTGGCGATCGCCGGCGCGACGGCGGCCCTCGCGGCCGCGGGCACGATGCTGCCGACGCGGATGCTGCTGAGGATCCGGCCGGTCGAGGCGATCGGTGCGAAGGAATGACCTCGGCGTGAGCGAGCCCGGGGTGCCTCACAAGGCGCCCCGGGCCTCGCCCGTGCCGGACCTCGATACGGGCCCCGCAGGGCCTTGGCGGTGGTCAGTCCCTGAGGCGGTCTATCTGGCGGATCTTGTTGGTGGCGTCCAGGGCGGCGACCTTGTAGGACTCGGCCAGCGTGGGGTAGTTGAACACCGCGTCGACGAGGTAGTCGACCGTGCCGCCACAGCCCATCACGGACTGCCCGATGTGGATCAGCTCGGTGGCCCCGGTGCCGAAGCAGTGCACGCCGAGCAGCTTGCGGTCGTCCGGGGAGACCAGGAGCTTGAGCATGCCGTGCGAGTCACCGATGATCTGGCCCCGGGCCAGTTCGCGGTAGCGGGAGATGCCGACCTCGAACGGCACGCACTCCTCGGTGAGCTGGTCCTCGGTGCGCCCGATGAAGCTGATCTCCGGGATGGTGTAGATGCCGATCGGCTGGAGGTCGTGCATCGGGTGCACCGGCTCGCCGAAGGCGTGGTACGCCGCCGTACGGCCCTGCTCCATCGAGGTCGCCGCCAGCGCCGGGAAACCGATGACGTCGCCCACCGCGTAGATGTGCGGCACCTCGGTGCGGTAGTTCTCGTCGACCTTGATGCGGCCGCGCGGGTCGGCCGACAACCCGGCCTTGTCCAGGTCGAGTTCGTCGGTGAGGCCCTGCCGGCCCGCGGAGTACATCACGGTGTCCGCGGGGATCTTCTTGCCGCTCTCCAGGACGGTGAGAGTGCCCCGGGGATGATGCTCGACCGCGGCGACCGTCTCTCCGAAACGGAAGGTGACGGCGAGGTCCCGCAGGTGGTACTTGAGCGACTCGATCACCTCGACATCGCAGAAGTCGAGCATCCCGGCCCGCTTCTCGACCACCGTGATCTTGCTGCCGAGCGCCGCGAACATGGAGGCGTACTCCATGCCGATCACCCCGGCCCCGACGATGACCATGGAGCGCGGCACCCGCTCCAGGTTGAGAACGTTGTCCGAGTCCATGATCGTGCGTCCGTCGAACGCGACGCTCGCGGGACGTGCCGGCCGGGTGCCGGTGGCGATCACGATGTGCTCGGCGGTCAGGAGCTTTTCGTTGCCGTTCGCTTCGACCAGGGCGACCGTGTGGTCGTCCACGAAGCGGCCGGTGCCGGCGAAGAGGGAGACGTGGTTGCGGGACAGCTGGCTGCGGATGACGTCGACCTCGCGGCTGACCACGTGCTGGGTGCGCGCGGTCAGGTCGGCGACGGTGATGTCCTCCTTGAGACGGTAACTCTGGCCGTACATATCACGCTGGGTGAGGCCGGTGAGATAGAGGACCGCCTCGCGCAAGGTCTTGGAGGGAATGGTCCCGGTATGGATGGAGACCCCGCCGACCATGTCGGGGCGGTCGAGGACGGCGACCCGGCGGCCGAGCTTGGCCGCGGCGATGGCGGCCTTCTGACCACCCGGGCCGGATCCGATGACAAGCATGTCGAAGTCGCGCACCCTCCGGAGTCTGTCAGGCCGAAGTCCTCACCCGGAAGGGTGAATGGGCAACAGTCGTTCCCGCATGACGGAAATGAGGGTGACTCAACGCACCAGACACGGACGCTTGCTGTCGAACTCCCAGCCGGGGACCAGGTAGCGCATCCCGACGGCGTCGTCACGCGCCCCCAACGCCTTCTCCTGGTAGAGCTCGTGGGCCGCGAGCAGCCGTTCCCTGTCGAGCCGGACACCGAGACCGGGCGCGTCCGGCACGGCGATCTCCCCGTCGACGATGCGCGGCGGTTCGACGGTGAGGCGCTCCAGACCCTCCTGCCAGATCCAGTGTGTGTCCAGGGCGTTGTACGCGCCCGGAGCCGCGGCCCCGCAGTGCGTCACCATCGCCAGCGAGATGTCGAAGTGGTTGTTCGAGTGGCAACCCCAGGTCAGCCCCATCGCGTTGCACAGCTGCGCCACACGCACCGAGCCCTGCATGGTCCAGAAGTGCGGATCGGCCAGCGGGATGGACACCGACTGCAGGGCCAGCGCGTGGGTCAGCTGCCGCCAGTCGGTGGCGATCATGTTGGTCGCGGTCGGCAGGCCCGTCGCGCGGCGGAACTCGGCCAGGATCTCCCGACCGGAGTAGCCGCCCTCGGCTCCGCAGGGGTCCTCGGCGTACGCGAGCGTGCCCACCAGGGGCGTACACAGCTCGACCGCCTCGCGCAGCGACCACGCGCCGTTCGGGTCGAGGGTGATCCGCGCCTCGGGGAACCGGTCCTTGAGGGCCCGTACGGCCTTGACCTCCTCCGCGCCCGCGAGGACACCGCCCTTGAGCTTGAAGTCCCGGAATCCGTAAAGGTGGTGGGTCGCCTCGGCCTGCCGGACGATCGCCTCCGGCGACAGGGCCTCCTCGTGCCGGATCCGGTACCAGTCCTCGGCCGCGTCGGGCTCGCGGACGTACTCCAGTTCCGTGCGGCCGGGGTCACCGACATAGAACAGATAGCCGAGGACCCGTACGGAGTCGCGCTGCTGTCCGTCGCCCAGGAGCGCCGCGACAGGTACGTCGAGGTGCTGTCCCAGCAGGTCGAGCAGCGCCGACTCGACCGCGGTGACGGCGTGGACGGTGGTCCGCAGATCGAAGGTCTGGGCGCCGCGCCCACCGGCGTCGCGATCGGCGAAGCGGTCACCGATCTCGCGCAGGACGCGCTTGTAGTCACCGACCTTCGCTCCGACGACCAGGGACTCGGCATCCCGCAGCGTCCGCGTGATCTTCTCCCCGCCGGGGACCTCACCGAGACCCGTACGTCCCTCGGAGTCCGTCAGGACGACGACATTGCGGGTGAAGTAGGGGCCGTGCGCGCCGGAGAGGTTCAGCTCCATGCAGTCCCGGCCGGCGACCGGATAGACGGAGAAGGCGGTGACGGTCGGCTGACTCTTGCTCATGCTTCTCAAAGTCCTTGGGTACGGGGGTGATGGGGGCTGCGGTCAGAGGCTGAGGACGTCGAGGGCCCACTCGACCGCCAGGACACCGCCCAGACCGAGGACGGCCAGCACGGTGGTGTACGTGGTGCGGACCTTGATCGCCTCGACGACCGATAGGTCGAAGTACTCCTTGAACAGCCAGAATCCGGGGTCGTTGACGTGGGAGAAGGCGATCGAACCGCAGCAGACGGCGAGCACCATCATCTCGGGGTGTACCCCGCTGCCCGCCAGGAGCGGCAGCACCACGCCGGAGGCCGTGACGACGGCGACCGTCGCCGAGCCCAGTGCCACCCGGAGGATGACCGCGATGAGCCACGCGAGGACGATCGGCGAGATGGACCAGCCCTGCGTCTGGTCCTTGATGTAGTCGGATATCCCGCCCTCGACGAGGACGTTCTTGAAGGCGCCGCCGGCACCGATCACCAGCAGGATCATGGCCATCGCCTGGGCGGCGGAGTTGCACGAGGCGCTGACCTCCGCGAGGCTCCGGCCGATGCGCGGGCCGAACGCCCAGACCGCCAGCAGCAGGGTCAGCAGCAGTGCGATCGGCGCGGATCCGATGAAGGCGACGAAGTGCAGGAACGGGCTCGAACCGGACGTGGCCATGTCGGTCACGGCGGCACCGGCGATCAGCACCACGGGGAACAGGGCCACGCCCAGGGACCAGCCGAGCCCGGGCATCTCCTCGTCCTCGAAGACCCGCTCGCTGACCAGGCCCTGGGGGATCGAGGGATTCATCGCCCTGATGAACGGCAGCCGCGGCCACACCAGGGCGATGAGCGCGCCGACCGGGACGGCGATGAACAGGCCGTAGAACAACGTCAGACCGACGGACGCGTGGAAGGTCGCGGCCACCGCGGTAGGACCGGGGTGGGGCGGCAGGAAGCTGTGCATGGTCGACAGGGCGATCGACATCGGCAGACCGACCCACAGCAGCTTCGCGCCGGTCACCCTTACCAGCGTGAACGCGATGGGCACGATGATGATGAACGCGACCTCGTAGAACATCGTCACGCCGATGAGCATCGACGTCACCACCATGGCGACCTGGACGCCGCGCGGGCCGAAGGCGTCGAGGAGCTTGCCGGCGATGCGCTGGGCGGCGCCCGAATCCCCCATGACACGGCCGACCATGGCGCCCAGCCCGATGGTGAGCATCGTGTCGCCGATCTGGCCGCCGATGCCTTCCGAGAGGACGTCCGGGATCTTCTCCAACGGAATCCCACGGACCAGGCCGACGCCGACCGCCACCAGCAGCAGGGCGGCGAAGCCGTTCAGTTTGAGTTTGGTCATGAGCAGCAGCAGGACCAGCACGCTGATCCCGACTACGAGGAGCGGCACGTCTCAGTTCCCCTTTGAACTGGTTGGACCGGATGACGGGTGACAGATGGCAGAGAGCCGATGACGGATTGCGAATGACAGGTGACAGATGACAGGTGACGGATGACGGATGACAGATGACGTCATCTGTCAGTCGGATCGCCGTACGGCTCCGACCACCTTCAGACCGTCGTCGAGCACCTTCGCCAGCGCTCCGAGGTCGTCCGGGCCCGGATCCGTGAGCGGCGCCCGGACCGGGCCGACCGGCAGACCGCGCAGCCGGGCGGCGGCCTTGACCAGTGACACCGCATAGCCGGGGACCCGGTCACGCAGCTCGACGAGCGGGACGTAGAAGTCGCGCAAGAGTTCGGTCACCCTCGCGTCGTCGCCGTCCCGCAGGGCGGCGAAGAAGGCGTTCGCGATCTCGGGCGCGAAGGCGTGGACCGCCGAGGAGTAGGCGGGGACGCCCACGGTGGCGTAGGCGCGGGCCTGGATCTCGGCGGTGGAGGCGCCGTTGAAGAAGAGGAAGCCGTCGGGCGCCGCGAGCGTGAGGCGCTGGAGGCGGTCGAGGTCGCTGTGTCCGTCCTTGAGGCCGATGACCGTGGGGATCTCCGCGATCCGGCGCAGGCTGTCGGCGGTGAAGGCGACCTGGCCGCGCTGGTAGGCGATCAGCGGCAGAGAGGTGCCGGAGGCGATCCGCCGCAGTTGTTCCACCAGCCCGTCCTGCGGGGCCGCCACCAGGTAGTGGGGGAGTACCAGCGCGGCGTCCGCGCCCGCCTCCTCCGCGATCCGGGCGAAACGCAGCGCCTGCGCCCAGCCGTAGCCGATGCCCGCGACCACCGGCAGCCGTCCGTCGGCGATCTCGACCGTGGCCCCGACGACCGCGCGGTACTCGTCCTCGTCCAGCGAGAAGAACTCTCCGGTACCGCAGGCGGGGAACACCGCGCCCGGCGCGCTAACCAACTGGGCGGTCAGATAAGCCCGGTACGCCGCCAGATCCAGACCGCCGTCCTCCCGGAAGCTGGTGAGCGGGAAGGACAGTACCCCGCCCACCATGCCGTCCCGCAGTCGCTTGGTCGCGTCCTCGGCCGCCGCACTGAACCGTGTCATAAACTCTGTCCTCATATGCAGATGACGTCTATGTATGAAGATGGAGGCTAGGTTCGTGAACGCGCGGGGTCAATGGGTGCGGCAAGGCGGATTTACGATGGGCCCCATGCCGGAGAGCAGTGGTGTCCGAGAAGTGAAGTCGGCGGCCCGCACGGTCGCGCTGCTGGAACTGCTCGCCGGGCGGGGCGACCGGCCGGCCCGGCTGGACGAACTCGCCGCGCACCTGGGGGTGCCGCGCAGCAGCATGTACCAGTTGCTGCAGACCCTCGTCGAGCACGGCTGGGTGCGCACCGACACCACCGGTTCGCTGTACGGCATCGGGATCCGTGCCCTGCTCACGGGCACCAGCTATCTGGACAGCGACCGGCACGTACGGGTGGTCCGTCCCTACCTCGACGAAGCCTCGGACGCGCTCGGGGAGACCATTCACCTGGCGCGCCTCGACGGCGCCGACGTCGTCTATCTCGCGACCCGCGAGTCCCACGAGTACGCGCGCACCCTCAGTCGGGTCGGCCGCCGGGTCCCGGCCCACGCCGGCGCCCTCGGCAAGGCCCTGCTCGCCGAGCGTCCGGACAGCGAACTGTCGCTCCCGGCACAGCCGTTGCCCGCTCTCACGGAGAACACGCACACCGAGTCGGCCTCCCTGCTCGCGGATCTCGCGGAGGTGCGGGAGCGCGGCTACTCCATCGACCGCGAGGAGACGGTGCCCGGCATCGCGGGCTTCGGCTTCGCCCTGCGCTACGACACGCCGGCCGTCGACGCGATCAGTTGCTCGGTTCCGGTGGCCCGGCTCACCGAGGAGCACGAGGCCCGTATCGTCGCCGTCATGCGGGAGATGCGGATGAAGATCGAATCCCTGCTGTCGCCCGCCTCGGGTGCTCCCGACTGGCGTTGACAGGTCCTAGGCGGCGACGTTTTCGGTGGAACGTCCGGTCCCGCACCGGGCCCGGTTGTTACCGTCAATCATGGACACGACGTTGCACGGCCCCGGCGCCTGGGAGGGGCCGGCGCGCCGCCATGGTCCCGTTCGACGGGTCGCGGTCGTTTCCGACGTCCACGCGAACGTGCCGGCGCTGACCGCGGTCCTGGCGGAGATCGAGGGGGCCGACGTCGATCTGGTGGTCTCGTGCGGAGACCTGACCTGGGGTGCCGAACCCGACCGTACGGTGGAGCTGATGGCCGGGCTGCCGCGGGCCCTGTTCGTCCGGGGCAACGGGGAGCGCGCCGTCGTGGACATTCACCGCGGGGTCCGTCGGCCGAGCACCGAACGTGAGGCGTGGGTGCCACGGCAGCACTCGGACGCGAGTGTCGCGTTCGTCGCCGGGATCCCCTTCAGCGTCGTCGTGGACGTCGTCGGGCTGGGACCCGTGCGGTTCTGCCACGGATCGCCTCGCGGCGACACGGAGTTGGTCACACCCGCCACGCCTGCCGAGCGTTTCGCGGAACTGGCCGCGGACGTCGAGGAGGCGGTGATCGTCACCGGGCACACGCACCTCCAGTTCGACCGCACCGTCGCCGGACGGCGCAGCGTCAACCCGGGCAGCGTCGGGCTCCCCTTCCACGAGGGGCCGCCGGGCACCGCCTTCTGGGCCCTGCTCGGCCCGGACGTCGAGCTGCGGCAGACCTCGTACGACGTCGACGCGGCCCGTGCCGCCGGGCCCCGCACGGGCGACCCCGCCGCCGAACGCATCACCGCCCTGCTGAACGCCCCGCCCACGCCGGCCGAGATCACCTCGGACGCGGAGGCCCGGGTCTTCTCCGACTAGTAGCGGGGGCGCCCGGCCCACGGGGCGCCGGACAGCGGGCGACGAGTGTGGGGTTCACCCTGCCGGGGCAATGCCCGCGCTCGCGCGGCCCGGTTCAACGAGGGGCGGCCAGGGTCTCCTCCACCCATTGCTTCAGCGCCGGCGCGGGCGCCGCTCCCGTCTTGCGCGCGATCACCTCTCCCTTGTCGAGCAGCAGCAGCGTCGGCACGGCCTGCACCTGGAACCGCTGGGCGAGCCGCGGATTCTGGTCGATGTCGACCTTGACCAGCTTGACCCGCCCGGCGAGTTCGTGGGCGACGTGCTCCAGAGCGGGGCTGACCATCCGGCAGGGCCCGCACCAGGTGGCCCACAGGTCGACGACGACGTACGGCTTCGCCTGTTCGGCGACCACCGCGAAGTCCGCGTCGCCGGCGTCGGCGATCCACGCGAGCGGGGACGCGCAGTTCCCGCAGCGCGGCGTGCCCTGGGCCGCCGCCGGCACCCGGTTCTTGCGACCGCAGTGGTCGCAGACGACCGTCTTGCTCGTGCCCGTACTCGTGGTCACCGCACTCACGCGGCTTTCCGCACATCCGGTGCGGCCTGTCCGCCGTAGGTGACGACGAGTTCGCCGTTCTGGGCGTCGACGCGGATCGTCGCGCCGTCCTGCACGTCACCGCGGATCAGCGCCCGGCCGACCATCGTCTCGACCTCGTGCGAGATGTACCGGCGCAGCGGCCGGGCTCCGTACACGGGGTCGAAGCCCTGTTCGGCGATGAGTTCGCGGGCGGCGTCGGTGAGCTCGACGGTGATCTGCCGTTCGGCCAGCCGTCGGCGCAGGTCGTCGAACTGCAGCTCCACGATCCGCTCGATCTGGGCCATGCCGAGCGGCTTGAACAGCACAATGTCGTCGACGCGGTTGAGGAACTCGGGCCGGAAGTGGCTCCGCAGATCGCTCATCACCAGCGTCCGTGCGTCGGGCTTGATCTCGCCGTCGGCGGTCACCCCGTCCAGCAGGTGGGCCGAGCCGATGTTGGAGGTCATGATGATCACGGTGTTGCGGAAGTCGACGGTGCGGCCCTGGGAGTCGGTGATGCGGCCGTCGTCGAGCACCTGCAGCAGGATGTTGAAGACGTCGGGGTGGGCCTTCTCGATCTCGTCGAACAGGACCACGGAGTACGGCTTACGGCGCACCGCCTCGGTGAGCTGGCCGCCCTCCTCGTAGCCGACGTATCCGGGAGGCGCTCCCACCAGCCTGCTGACGGTGTGCCGTTCCTGGTACTCGCTCATGTCCAGGCGGACGATGCTCTCCTCGGAGTCGAAGAGCGCCGCGGCGAGCGCCTTGGCCAGCTCGGTCTTCCCGACACCGGTGGGGCCGAGGAAGATGAACGAGCCGATCGGCCGGCGCGGGTCCCGGATCCCGGAGCGGGCCCGGATGATCGCGTCGGTGACCAGTTTGACCGCCTCGTCCTGGCCGATCACCCGCTCGGTGAGGATCTCGTCGAGGCGCAGCAGCTTCTCGCGCTCGCCCTCCTGGAGGCGGGTGACGGGGATGCCGGTCCAGGCGGCGACGATCTCCGCGATCTCGTCCTCGGTGACGACCTCGCGCAGCAGCCGGTTCTCGCCCTGCTTGACGGCCAGCGCCTCCTCCTCCGCCGCGAGGCGGCGTTCGAGTTCGGTGAGCCTGCCGTACCGGAGTTCGGCGGCCCGGTTGAGGTCGTAGCTGCGTTCGGCCTCCTCGGCCTCCTGCCGGACCTGTTCCAGTTCCTGGCGCAGCTCCTGCACCCGGCGGATGGCCTGGCGTTCGGCCTCCCACTGGGCGTGCATGGCGTCGGCCTCGGCGCGCAGGTCGGCCAGTTCGCGGCGCAGCTCGTCGAGTCGCTTCTGGCTGGCGGCGTCGGTCTCCTTGGCGAGCGCCGCGTCCTCGATCTCCAGACGGGTCACTCGGCGGGTGATCTCGTCCAGTTCGGCGGGCATGGAGTCGATCTCGGTACGCAGCCGCGCGCACGCCTCGTCGACCAGGTCGATGGCCTTGTCCGGCAGGAACCGGTCGGAGATGTAGCGGTGGCTGAGGGTCGCCGCCGCGACCAGCGCGGTGTCCTGGATCTTCACACCGTGGAAGACCTCCAGGCGCTCGCGCAGTCCGCGCAGGATGGAGATGGTGTCCTCGACGCTCGGCTCGTCCACCTGCACCTGCTGGAAGCGGCGTTCGAGGGCCGCGTCGGACTCGACGTACTTGCGGTACTCGTCGAGGGTGGTGGCGCCGATCATGTGCAACTCGCCGCGCGCGAGCATGGGCTTGAGCATGTTCCCGGCGTCCATCGCGCCCTCGGCACCGCCGCCCGCGCCGACGACCGTGTGCAGTTCGTCGATGAAGAGCAGGATGCGCCCCCCGCCCGCCTTGACCTCGCTCAGTACGGCCTGCAGCCGTTCCTCGAACTCGCCGCGGTACTTGGCGCCCGCCACCAGCGAACTCATGTCGAGCGAGAAGATCGTCCGGTCGCGCAGCCCGTCGGGTACGTCGCCCCGCACGATGCGCTGGGCGAGCCCCTCCACGATGGCGGTCTTGCCGACACCCGGGTCACCGATGAGGACGGGGTTGTTCTTCGTCTTGCGGCTCAGGATCTGGATGACCCGGCGGATCTCCGCGTCCCGGCCGATCACCGGGTCCATTCTGCCGCTGCGCGCCTCGGCGACCAGATCACGGCCGTACTTCTCCAGTGCCTCGTACGCCGCTTCGGGCGTCGCCGAGGTGACGCGCTGGTTGCCGCGGATCCGGGTGAGCGCGGACAGGAACCCGTCCTTGGTGACGCCGTACTCCTTGAGCAGCCGTCCGGAGGCCGTGCGGGACCCCTCGTCGGCGAGTGCCAGCACCAGGTGCTCGACGGACACGTACTCGTCCTTGAGCCGCTTGGCCTCCTGCTCGGCCAAGTCCAGTACCTTCGCCAGCCGTTGGGTGACGTACACCTGCCCGGGCGTGGCACCGGGGCCCGTCACCTTCGGCCTGCGGGCCAACTCCTCGTTCAGCGCGGTGCGCAGGGCCCGGGTGTCGGCGCCCGACTGGTCGATCAGCCGCGGTATCAGGCCGTCTGGCTGGTCGAGCAGGGCGAGGAGCAGATGCTCGCCGTCGACCTCGGTCTGGTGAAGCCGGCCGGCGATGGTCTGCGCTTCCTGGAGCGCCTCCTGGGACTTCTGGGTGAGCCGGTTCATATCCACGATTCATCACTCCTGGAGCCGGCGTTACTGCGCCTCAGAGCGTCCTCCAACTCACTGATCCGGTCGAGCAGATCGAGCACCAGACCCAGGGAGGCGTAGTTGAGGGGGAGCGCGGCCCGTAGTCGTTGGATGCGGGCGAGGGTGGCGGGAGCGGACGGCTCGAACCACAGTCGTCCGGTGGCGTCCCGGGTGGCGTCGACGAGGCCGAGGGTGACGAACCGGCGTACGAGATCCGGATGGAGACCGGAACGGGTGGCGACGGCGTCGAGACCGAGCCGATGGGCCGGTCCGAGCGGGGCGGCGCGGACCACGATGTTCAGGGCCGGCCGGGGTACCGGGGTGGCGGTGCGGCGGTGCGCACCGCCGGGACGGGGGGGGGGGGTCC
>NZ_JBHVST010000077.1:18363-54439 GCF_042885015.1 Streptomyces sp. NPDC058086
GGGGCCCCGCCCCCGGGGGGACGACGCGAACCAGGTTAACCCGCCCGGGCGGGGGGGGGGGGGGGGGGGGGGGGGGGCCCCCCCCCCCGGGACGGGGGGCGGTGGTCATCGGGGCCTCCTCGGGTCGAAGGCGGACGCGGCGGCCAGTTCCTCGAAGAGCTCACGCTCACGGGCGGTCGCCTCCGGCGGCACCATGATGCGGACCTCCGCGTACAGGTTGCCGTCCTCGCCGCGCGGGTTGGGCATGCCCTCGCCGCGCAGCCGCAGCCGGCGGCCGCCGGAGGAGCCCGGCGGGACGGTGACCTTGGCCGTGCCGCCGGGGGTGGGCACCGGCACGGTCGCGCCGAGTGCCGCCTCCCACGGCGTCACCGGGAGGACCACGTGGATGTCGCGGCCCTCCAGCCGGAACCGCCCGTCGGGCTTGATCCGCACCCGCAGATAGAGGTCGCCCGGCGGAGCGTCGGGGCTGCCCCTGCCGCCTTCTCCGGCCAGCCGGATGCGCTGCCCGTCCACCACCCCGCGCGGGATGTCGACGTCGTAGGTGCGCTGCCCACTGGGGCCGCCCAGGGTGATGCCGCGCCTGCCGCCCCGGTAGGCCTCCTCGACGCCGAGCTGGATCTCGGCCTCCTGGTCGGCGCCCGGCACCGGACCCCAGCCGCCGCCCGCGCCCCCGCCGCGTCCGAAGATCCCGCCGAACAGGTCCTCGAAGTCGACGCCGGAGCCGTCGAAGTCGACACCGTCCGCTGTACGGAATCGCACCCCGCTTCTGCCGCCTCCACCTCCGGCCCCTCCGACGCCCGCGCTCCAGCCGCCCCGGGCACCCGCTCCCGCGGCCACCCGCTCGTCGTAGTCCTCCGGGATCTGCCGGAAGTTCTCACCGAAGCGGTCGTAGCGCTGCCTGGTCTTGGGGTCGGACAGCACGCTGTACGCGTCGTTGATCTCCTTGAAGCGTTCCTCGGCTCCCGGGTCCTTGTTGACGTCGGGGTGGTGTTTGCGCGCCAGCTTGCGGAAGGCCTGCTGGATCTCCTCGGCGCTCGCGGTGCGCGTCACCCCGAGCACGTCGTAGTAGTCCCGTGCCATGAGGCGTCACTCCTGCCGCTTGCTGACCACGACGAAGGCGGGGCGCAACTGCTTCCCGTCCGCCCCGTAGCCCGGGCTCACCACCTGGGCCACGGTGTTCGGCTCGGCGTCGGGGGTGTCGACGACTCCGACGACCTCGTGCCGGGTCGGGTCGAAAGGCACCCCGGTCTCCTCGTAGCGGGGATACCCGAGACCGCGCAGCACCTCCACCGCCTGGTCGCGTACGGCCTCGATACCCTTCAGCACGGCGGAGGGGTCGGAGTCGGAGTGGGCCAGCGCCCGTTCCAGGTTGTCGAGGACGGGCAGCCAGGCCGCGGCGGTGCGGGCGCGCTCCTCGGCCCGCACGCGTTCGAGTTCCCTCGCGTGACGCTTACGGAGGTTGTCCAGGTCGGCGAGCGCGCGGCGCCAGCGGTCGCGCATCTCGTCGAGGGCGGCCGCCTGCTCGTCCGCCTCCGGCACGTGCGAGGACGAGGGGGTCTCGCCCGGCTGTTGCGGAGGCGTCGTCGGCTCCTGCTCGGTGGCCATGACGGCTCCTCAGCTCTTGTCGAATTCCGCGTCGATCACGTCGTCGCCGGATGCTGCCGTGGCGCCGGCGGTGTCCTGCGTCCCGGTTCCGGCCTGGGCCTGCGCGGCCGCGCCCGTCTGGTACTGGGCGAGCGACGCCAGCACCTGCTGGAGCTCGGAGGTCAGCGGCCTGGCCTTGTCCGGGGACGCCTCCTGCTGGACCGCCTCACGGGCATCGGCGACGAGCATGTCCGCCCGGGCCCGCTCGTGCGAGGGCACCGCGTCGCCCAGCTCGTTCAGCCGGCGCTCCACCTGGTAGGCCACGGCGTCCAGTTCGTTGCGGGCGTCCACGGCGTCGCGCAGCGCCTGGTCCTCGCCGCGGTGCTGCTCGGCCTCCTGGACCATCCGCTCGACCTCGCCCTTGTCGAGGTTGGAGCCCTCGCTGATGGTGATGGTCTGTTCCTTGCTGGTGTCCTTGTCCCGTGCGGTGACGTTCAGGATCCCGTTGGCGTCGATGTCGAGGATGACCTCGACCTGCGGCTCGCCGCGCGGTGCCGGGCGGATGTCCTTCAGCTGGAAGCGGCCCAGGACCCGGTTGTCGGCGGCCATCTCGCGCTCGCCCTGCAGGACGACGACGTCCACGGCCTCCTGGTTGTCCTCCGCGGTGGAGAAGGTCTCCGAGCGGCGGACCGGGATCGTGGTGTTCCGGTCGATGATCTTCGTCATCACACCGCCGCGGGTCTCCACACCCAGCGACAGCGGGGTCACGTCGAGCAGCAGGACGTCCTTGACCTCGCCCTTGAGCACGCCCGCCTGGATCGCGGCGCCCAGCGCCACGACCTCGTCGGGGTTGACGCTCATGTTCGGGTCCTTGCCGCCGGTCAGCCGGCGGACCAGGCTCTGCACGGCCGGGATGCGCGTCGAGCCGCCCACGAGGATGACCTCGTCGATGTCGTTCGCGCTGGTCTTGGCGTCGGCCATCGCCTGCTTGACCGGTTCCATGGTCCGCTCGACCAGGTCGGCGGTGATCTTCTCGAACGTGGACCGCATGATCGTCTCGGTCAGGTGCTTGGGGCCGGCGGCGTCCGCGGTGATGAACGGCAGGCTGACCTGTGTCTGTGTGACCGAGCTCAGCTCCGTCTTGGCCTTCTCCGCGGCTTCGAACAGCCGTTGCAGCGCCTGTGGGTCCTTGCGCAGGTCGATCCCGTTCTCCTTCTGGAAGCCGTCCGCGAGCAGGTCGACGAGGCGACGGTCGAAGTCGTCGCCGCCGAGGTGGCTGTCGCCCGCCGTCGAGCGCACTTCCACGACCCCGTCACCGACGTCCAGGATGCTCACGTCGAAGGTGCCGCCACCGAGGTCGAAGACGAGCACCGTCTCGTGCTGCTTCTTCTCCATGCCGTACGCCAGCGCCGCCGCCGTCGGCTCGTTGATGATCCGCAGCACTTCGAGCCCCGCGATGCGCCCCGCGTCCTTGGTCGCCTGGCGCTGGGCGTCGTTGAAGTACGCGGGCACGGTGATGACGGCCTCGGTGACCTTCTCGCCCAGCTGCTTGCCGGCGTCGTCGGCGAGCTTGCGCAGCACCAGCGCGCTGATCTCCTCCGGCGCGTACAGCTTCTCGCGCACCTTGAAGCGCGCGACTCCGCCCTCGCCCTCGACGACGTCGTACGCCACCGCCTTGGCCTCGTCGGATATCTCGTCGAAGTGCCGGCCGATGAACCGCTTGGCCGAGTAGATGGTGCCCTTGGGATTGAGGATCGCCTGGCGCCTGGCGAGCTGACCCACCAGCCGTTCGCCGCTGTCGGTGAAGGCGACGATGGAGGGCGTGGTGCGCGAGCCCTCGGCATTGGGTATGACGGTCGCCTCACCGCCCTCCCACACGGCGATCACCGAGTTGGTGGTGCCCAGGTCGATTCCGACTGCCTTGCCCATGAGGAACTCCTTCGCCTGCCACCCCCGGCGTCCGCCCGTCTCCGGTGGCGGCGGTTGTCTTCAGGTGAGGTCGCGTGTCCGCGGGCGTCAGCCGGCGGACACGGGTCGTGGGTTCCGTCCTTGCCAGGGTGTTACGGGACGAAGGGCGACGCCTGCTCCCGACGGGGCGAAATTCGTCCCCTCCTCTCCCCCTGGGAGTGCAGGAGACAGCGAGGCACCGCCCGAGGCGGTCAGGGAGCCGACCCGGCTCCCGGGCGGCGTTCCGCCCCACGCGTGGTCGCTGCGAGAGCCCCACGCGTGACCGGTGCAAGAAGCGACGAAAGGGGGCGAAAGCTAGTATTACGGCATGTCTGGCACGGCCGACGACGCGACCCGTGCGGCGCACCGGAGCATCGCACCACGCGGCCTCGGCAGCCGGGCGCCGAGCACCGACCTGACCGGCTGGGGACGCAAGCAGTCGGCGAGCCTGTACGACGTCTTCGTGCTGGCCGTGACCATGCTCGACGGCCGTCCGGTGGACGAGATCCTCCAGTTGGCCATGGACGAGGTGCCACACCTCCTCGACTGCCGGCCCGAGGGCTGCTACATGCTCAGGGACGGCCGCTTCGAGCTCGAGGCCACGCCGAGCGCACGGACCCTCGGCGGCCGGGCACCGCGCGATCTGACCGACCCGGTCGAACAGCTGACCGCGCTGGGAGGGGAGGACGGCGCCGTCCACTTCCGGGAGGGCGGCTGGGGCTGGGCAGCGGGCCTGCGCAGCTCCGGCGGGCTGCTCGGCTACCTGCTGGTCAGCGCCGGGAAACCGCCTTCTGACGAGGACCGCTTCCTCGTCTACGCCCTCGCTCAGCCGACCGGCGCCGCGCTCTACAACGCCGAAGCCCGCCGCCGCGACCGCGAGTACGCCCGACAGCTGTTCCGGGCGATCGAGGAGCGGGACGCGGTCAATGAACGACTCACCGCGCTGGTGGCGGAGCTGGAGGAGCAGCGCACCGTGCACGACGTCCTCGCCCGGACCTCCGTCACCGACGAAGGGGAGCACGGCATCGCCGCCGCCGTGTACGAGCTGACCGGCCTCGCCACCCGTGTCGAGGACCGCTTCGGAAACCTCCTCGCCCGGGCGGGGCCGGTCCCGCCCGAGGCGGACACCAAGCCCGATCCGCTCCAGCGCGAGCAACTCATGCACGACGCGGTGCGCGAACTCGGTCCGATCCGCCATGAGGGACGCCTCATCGGACTGGCACGCCACCACGGGGAGCCCCTCGGCAGCATCGAGCTCATCGACCCCGACGGCACGGCGGGCGGGGCCGAAATGTTCGCCCTCGAACACGCCTGCACGGCACTGTCCCTGGAACTGGCCCACCGCCGCAGTCTGGCGGAGGCCGAACTCCGCCTGCGCCGGGAACTTGTGGACGACCTGCTCACCGGCGCCGACGACGGCGGCGCGTACGCCAGGGCCGAGGCCGTCGGCCACGACCTGCACGGACCGCACCACGTCACGGTCGCACAGTGGCGGGGAACGGCCGCCGACGACCGCTTCCTGGGAGCGGTGGGACGTGCCGCGCATGGACTGGGCCTGCGGTCGCTGCTGGCCCGGCGAGGGGACATGGCGGTGCTCGTGGTCCGGGGCGAGCCGCGTGACTCGGGGCTGTACAAGGCCCTCGCCGACGAAGTGGGCTCTCCGCACGGCGCGGTGGGCATCGGCAGCCTGTGCGAGGCGGTGGCGGACATCCCGCGCTCCTTCGACCAGGCCGTCCGCGCGCTCGCCGTACGCCGCCAGTCCCACCCCGCGAACGGCACCACGACCTGCGAGGAACTCGGCCTCTACCGCATCCTGGCCCGGGACAAGGACGCGGGAGACGTCACCGACTTCGTCCGCGAATGGCTCGGCGCGCTCCTCGACTACGACGACGCCCACGGCACCGACCTGGTGCACACCCTCACCCGCTACTTCGACCACGGCGGCAACTACGACGAGACGGCGCAGGCCCTCGCCGTGCACCGCAGCACGCTCCGCTACCGGTTGCAGCGCATCAGGGAGGTCAGCGGCCGCAGGCTCGACGAGGTGGACAGCCGCTTCAACCTCCAGGTCGCCACCCGGATCTGGAAAGTCAGCGGCCCCGCGTTCTGACCGGCCCCTTCGCCCCGCTCACTCGAAGCGGGAGGGATCGCCCGCTCCTCGTCGTACGATCTCGGGCTCGCCCTGCGAGAAGTCGATGACGGTCGTCGGCTCGACGCCGCAGTCGCCGGAGTCGAGGACCGCGTCCACCACGTGGTCGAGCTCCTCCTTGATCTCCCACCCCTGCGTCAGCGGCTTCTCCTGATCGGGGAGGAGCAGGGTGCTCGACAGCAGGGGCTCGCCGAGCTCGGCGAGGAGCGCCCGGGCGACGACATGGTCGGGAATCCGGACGCCGACCGTCTTCTTCTTCGGGTGCAGCAGCCTGCGCGGTGCCTCCTTCGTCGCCGGGAGGATGAAGGTGTAACTACCCGGAGTCGAGGCCTTGATCGCACGGAACACCGCGTTGTCCAGGTGTACGAAGTGGGCCAGCTGCGCGAAGTCCTGGCACATCAGGGTGAAGTGGTGCCGGTCGTCCAGCCGGCGGATCGAACGGATCCGGTCGAGTCCGTCCCGGTTGCCCAACTGAGCCCCGAGGGCGAAGCAGGAGTCGGTCGGATAGGCGACGAGCCCTCCACCGCGGATGATGTCCGCCATCTGGCTGAGAGTGCGCTGCTGGGGGTTCTCGGGGTGCACGTCGAAGTACTTGGCCATGCGCCGAGCTTAGATCGGCGGCGCCGGGGACCTGTCGATTCGCCCCATGGCCATTCGTTCAGGCGACCCTGAGGCCTCGCACCCCCGGTACCAACCAGGTACCATCCGTGTATGCCATCACTGAACGTGACCTTCACGGAAGAGGAGCTCGAGGGAGTGCGCGCGGCCGCCGCGGCCGACGGCAAGAGCCTCAAGCAGTATCTGCACGACCTCGGTGTCCGGGAGATGCAGCGCAGGCAGTTCGTCGCCGGCGCCACCGCCTGGGCCGACCGGCTGCGCGGCGAGTTCGACGACGCGTTCCCCGACGAGGTGCCGCCCGCCGAGCGCCGGGACGGATCCGCGGCCGCCTGATGCACCTGACCATCGATGTCGCCTGGCTGCTCGACGTCCAGGAGGCCGCCCTCGCCCGCGAGGACATGTCCGTGTCGGACTACTCCGCGCTCGTCGCGGCCGTCGCCCGCCACAAGACCAAGCTGCCCACGCTCGCCGCCGCCGACCCGGACGCGGCCTGGCGCGCCGCCGCGCTGATGCACACCATCGTGCGCCTGGAGCCCCTGCCGCACCGCAACAGCCTGTTTGCCGCGTTCGTCGCCGCCCAGTACATGGACCAGTCGGGCGAGGGCATCGACCCGCCCTACGGAGCACTGTCCGACCTCGTCCGCAAGATCCGCGACACCCGCGTCGGTGTCCCCGCCGTCGCCGACCAGCTGCGCTCCTGGAAGGTCTGAGGACGCCTGTCCACCAGATCCACCGCTGCGCCCCGGAGTCGTCATCGCAGGCAGGCGTGAGAGTGCGGGCCCCGATATCGGGACCCATACTTTTTGAACGGCCGGAATGTCCCTTCGACCGAAGGGGACAGTCGCCTGAATTCCCGGTTGTTCCGAGCTGGACGCGGCGCTGCCGCCGCTCTCGACGCTCTGCGAACAAGTACAGGACGACTCGATCGGAAAGACTCATGCGAGCAACTCTGATTTACGGTGCCGGTGACGTGCGCGTGGAGGAGGTGCCCGACCCGGGGATCCAGCAGCCCACGGACGCCGTCGTACGCGTGCTGCGTGCGTGCATCTGCGGCAGCGACCTGTGGCCGTACGGGTCGCGTCCGCCCACCGAGCACGGCGACCGCATCGGCCACGAGTTCCTGGGTGTCGTCGAGGACATCGGCGCGGAGGTGTCCGGACTGAAGACCGGAGACCTGGTGGTGGCCCCCTTCGTCTGGTCGGACAACACCTGCGACTTCTGCCGTGAGGGCCTGCACACCTCGTGCCGGCACGGCGGTTTCTGGGCCACGGACGGGGTGGACGGCGGTCAGGGCGAGGCAGTGCGGGTACCGCAGGCCCAGGGCACGCTGGTGAAGCTGCCCGTCGGCGAGGACTCCGCCCTGCTGCCGTCGCTGCTGACCCTGTCGGACGTCTTCTGCACCGGCCACCACTGCGCGGTGACGGCAGGCGTCACCCCGCGTACGACCGTGACCGTGGTCGGTGACGGAGCGGTCGGGCTGTCGGCGGTACTGTCCGCCGAACGGCTCGGCGCCGAGCGGATCATCCTGATGGGGCGGCACAAGGCCCGCACCGATCTCGGCCGCGACTTCGGTGCCACCGACATCGTCGCCGAACGCGGCGAGGAGGGCGTCGAGCGCGTGCGCGAGCTGACCGGCGGCGACGGTACGCACACGGTGCTGGAGTGTGTCGGCACGCTGCCCGCGCTGGAGATGTCGCTGGGCGTGGTGCGCGCGGGCGGCACGATCAGCCGGGTGGGCGCCCCGCAGTACGACCAGGTCCCGCTGGGCTTCCAGGAGTTCATGAACAACATCACCCTCACCGGCGGTGTGGCTCCGGCCCGCGCCTACATCGAGGAACTACTCCCCGACGTCCTCGAAGGGAAGATCGAACCAGGGCGCGTCTTCGACCGCACGGTGAGCGTCGACGAGGTACCCGACGGCTATCGCGCGATGGCCGACCGGGAGGCGCTGAAGGTACTCGTCCAGCCCTGAACACGGAGCTGACCGCCCCCGCCCGTCCGAGGAGGCCCCGACCTCCCGGACGCGCCGGGGCGGGCCCCGGACTGCCGCTCCCGAACCGACGCTCCCGCGGTGCCGCTCACTGGTCGTGCGCCCCGCTTCGGCGCCCCGTGACCTGCGCGGCAGCCCCGTGGGGGGCCCTGCGGCACCCCTGAACACCGCTCCCCCGAACATCACGGTCTGCCGGGATGCGGGCCGGGCGAGCAGGCTGGATGCTCGTTGAAGATCCCACTTCCCCGGAGCATCCCATGTCCGTCCCCGTCACTCCGGTCCGGCGACCTGTCGTCGAGCCTGCGGGACAAGTCCTCGCAAGTCCCGCGCCGGCGCCGGCAGCGGCCGTCCCCGGCTTATTCGTGATCACCCTCGACGCGCTGGTCGTCAACGTCGCGCTGCCGTCGATCCGGGACGAACTCGGCGGTGGCGTCACGGGCCTGCAGTGGGTCATGGACGCGGGTCCGCCAACAGTGACCACACCCACGAAGGTGACCCAACCATGACCACGTCGTGGACGAGCGACGAACTCAGCAGGATCGGCCGGGCGGAGGAGCTGGAGATCGCGTCCGTGCGCCGCGACGGCGCGCTGAGCAGCCCCCGGACGATCTGGGTCGTCCGGGTCGGCGACGAGATCTACGTCCGCTCCGTGAACGGCCCGGACTCCGACTGGTTCCGCGGCACCCGGGCCCGCCGCGAGGCCCGCATCGAGGCCTACGGCGTCGAGAAGGACGTCACGCTGACGGACCCCGACGGCGAGATCAACGGCGAGGTCGACGCCGCCTACCGCACCAAGTACGGCCGCTACTCCGCGAACACCATCGCCCGCATCACGAGCCCCGTGGCGGGCTCCACGACGATGCGGCTGGTGCCACGCGGCGGAGCGGACGCCTAGTCGGACTTCGGCGGCCACCCGGCTGCCGACAACCCCATCAACTTCACCCCGCACTTTCACCCCCCACTGGAGAACCGGTGCTTACCGTCCCCGCATACGCCGCCACTTCGGCGACCGAACCGCTCGCGCCGACCACCGTCGAGCGCCGTGACGTCGGCCCGCACGACGTCCTCATCGACATCAAGTACTGCGGCATCTGCCACTCCGACATCCACAACGTCCGCAGCGAGTGGGGCCCGGCGACCTACCCCCTGGTTCCCGGTCACGAGATCGCCGGCATCGTCACCCAGGTCGGCTCCGAGGTCACCCGGCACGCCGTGGGCGACCGGGTCGGCGTCGGCTGCATGGTCAACTCCTGCCGTGAGTGCGTGCCCTGCCTGCGGGGCGAGGAGCAGTACTGCCTCAAGGGCAACACCCTCACCTACGGCTCGATCGACGCCGACGGCACCCCGACCCAGGGCGGCTACTCCACCCACGTCGTGGTCGACGACGACTTCGTCGTCACCATCCCCGAGGGCCTCGGCCTCGACGAGGCCGCCCCGCTGCTGTGCGCGGGCATCACCACGTACTCCCCGCTGCGCCGCTGGGGCGCGGGCCCCGGCAAGAAGGTCGCCGTCATCGGCCTCGGCGGACTCGGCCACATGGCCGTCAAGATCGCACACGCGATGGGCGCCGAAGTCACCGTCCTGTCGCAGTCGCTGAAGAAGATGGACGACGGCCTGCGGCTGGGCGCCGACCACTACTACGCCACCAGCGACCCGACCACCTTCGAGCAGCTCGCCGGCACCTTCGACGTCATCCTCAACACGGTCAGCGCCAAGCTCGACCTCGACACCTTCCTCGGCCTGCTCACCGTGGGCGGCGCGATGGTCAACGTCGGCGCTCCCGCGGAGCCGCTGTCGCTCAACGTGTTCTCGCTGATCATGCAGGGCCGCGTGTACGCGGGGTCGCTGATCGGCGGCATCCGCGAGACGCAGGAGATGCTCGACTTCTGCGCCGAGCACGGCATCGGCGCCGAGGTCGAGATCATCCCCGCCGAGAAGATCAACGAGGCGTACGAGCGTGTCCTGGCCTCGGACGTGCGCTACCGCTTCGTGATCGACACCGCGACCCTGGCCTGACCCACCGCGGCACCGTCCGCCCGAGACCACCCCGTACGAGGCGCGCCCCCGAGCCCTCGTACGGGGTGTTGCCGCACCCGTGCCGAGGTGTCACCCGAAGGGCAGCTGAGGAATGGGCCGCTAGTCGGCCGCGGG
Source organism: Streptomyces sp. NPDC058086 (assembly GCF_042885015.1). NCBI lineage: Bacteria > Bacillati > Actinomycetota > Actinomycetes > Kitasatosporales > Streptomycetaceae > Streptomyces > Streptomyces sp. NPDC058086. The sequence continues at coordinate 28,803 of NZ_JBHVST010000077.1, forward strand.
CCGCCCGGCCCCCGCCCGGCGCGCGGACCGCTCTTCGGCCTTCCCGGCCGCGTCGAGCAGGAGCATCGCGTCGTAATCCGGGGTGCCGGGCGGGGCGTGGTACGCGACCAGGCGGTGACCGTCGGTGCCCTCCAGCGTCATGGACTGGTAGCCGAACGTGACGTCGCCGACCCGGGGGTGGTGGAAGGCCTTGCGACCCGAGGAATGCCCCTTCACGTCGTACGCCTCCCACAGGCGCGCGAAGTCCGGGCTCTTGAGCAGGAGTTCTTCGACGAGGCCGGCGAGGTCCGGGGCGTCGGGGTCGGTGCCAGCGAGGGTGCGCAGCCGGGCGACGCAGCCGCGGATCTGGTTCTCCCAGTCGCCGAAGAGCGCGCGGGCGGCGGGGTGGAGGAAGACGTAGCGCACGATGTTGCGCTGCTTCTCGGGCCAGTCCTCGAGCCCGGCCATCAGGTGCAGGCCGGCCGGATTGGTGGCGATCATGTCCATGGTGCGGCTGACCACGTGCGCGGGATTGGGCCGCATGCTCTCCAGGAGCAGCTCGACACCGGGATCCACCGAACCGCCGGGATCCACCGGGCCGGCGGGCGCCGTCGGCAGCTCAGGGACGGTTCGCGCGGCGCGTGCCGCGAGGTCGCGGAGATGCTCGAGCTCGGTCCCGTCCAGCCGGAGGGCGGCCCCGAGGGCGTTGACGACGGACGGGCTCGGATTGGTCTCCTTGCCCCGCTCCAGGCGCGTGTAGTAGTCGATGCTGACTCCGGCCAGCGTGGCCAGCTCCTCGCGGCGCAGTCCGGGCGTGCGGCGCAGCCCGGGGCCCTGCGGGAGACCGACGTCGGCGGGCGTCACCCGGGCGCGGCGGGCGCGCAGGAAGCGCCCCAGGCCCGTACCGCCGTTGCCACCGGTGCTGCCCCTGCGCTGCTCACGTGCCATGCGATCCAGTGTGGCAGCCCTGTGACCTGGGTGACAGCCGCGTGAGGGGCCCTGCCACACCCCCGAACACACCCAGGCGCGCGGCAGGAACCAGATGGTGCCGTTGGAGCTGATGCGCAACCGCACCGTGGGTGTTCTCGGTGGCGGTCGGCTTCGCCGTGAACGTCGGCTTCTTCGGCGTGGGATGGGCCGCCCGGCCCACGGAAGTGACCCGCGCGGCCCGAGTCCCTGTCAGGCGGTGGTTTCGGGGCGGTCGGGCTGCGACCAGTGGGTGTGGAAGGAGCCCTCACGGTCGGTGCGCCGATAGGTGTGGGCGCCGAAGTAGTCGCGCTGCCCCTGGAGGAGGGCGGCGGGCAGGCGGTCGGCGCGCAGGGTGTCGTAGTGCGCGAGCGCGGCGGAGAACGCGGGGACGGGGATGCCACGCCGGGCGGCGGAGGCGACGATCTCCCGCCAGGGCACCTGGGCGTCGCTGATCTCCTGGGCGAAACCGTCCTCGGCGAGCAGGCTGACGAGGTCCGGGTCGGTGGCGTAGGCGGCGCGGATACGGTCGAGGAAGGAGGCGCGGATGATGCAGCCGCCGCGCCAGATCCGGGCGACCGAGCCGAGGTCGATCTTCCAGCCGTACTCGGCGGCGGCGTCCAGGATCATCTTCCAGCCCTGGTCGTAGGCGATGACCTTCGAGGCGTACAGGGCGTGTTCGACCTGAGCGGTGAAGCGCGCGGCCTCGGTGCGGCTGAGCGGGGGAGTGGTGCCGCCGGGCAGACCTCGGTAGGCGGCGCGCAGGTCGCTCTGGCCGGAGGCGGCGCGGGCGAAGGTGGCCTGGGCGATGGCGGTGACCGGGGAGGCCAGGTCGAGGGCGGTCTGCACGGTCCAGCGGCCGGTGCCCTTCTGCCCGGCGGCGTCGTCGACGATGTCGACGAACGCGCCACCGGTCTGCGGGTCGGTGTGGGCGAGGACCTCGGCGGTGATCTCGACCAGATAGGAGCCGAGGCGGCCCTCGTTCCAGGTGCGGAAGACATCGGCGATCTCGGCGGGGTTGTACCCGGCGACCTGGCGCAGCAGGTCGTAGGCCTCGGCGATGAGCTGCATGTCGGCGTATTCGATGCCGTTGTGGACCATCTTGACGAAGTGTCCGGCGCCGTCGGTGCCGATGTGGGTGGCGCAGGGCTCACCGTCGACCTTGGCGCTGATGCTCTCGAACATCGGGCCGAGGACGGCGTACGACTCCGCCGAGCCGCCGGGCATGATGCTCGGCCCGTTGAGGGCGCCCTCCTCACCCCCGGAGATGCCCGCGCCGACGAAGTGCAGGCCGCGTTCGCGCAGCGCGGCCTCGCGGCGGCGAGTGTCGGCGAAGTGGGCGTTGCCGCCGTCGATGATCATGTCGCCGTTCTCGAGGAGCGGGGCGAACTCGTCGATGACGGCGTCGGTGGCCGCGCCCGCCTGCACCATGATCATGAGGCGGCGGGGGCGGGCGAGCGCGGCCACGAACTCCTCGGCCGTCTCGGCCGGGACGAAGGAGCCCTCGTGGCCGAACTCCTCCACCAGCGCGCGGGTGCGGCCGGCGGAGCGGTTGTGGACGGCGACGGTGTAACCGTTCCTGGCGAAGTTACGGGCCAGGTTGCGGCCCATCACTCCGAGGCCGGTGACGCCGATGGAAGCGGATGCGTTCATGAGGCTGCCTGTTCTTCGAATGTCGGCCATGTCAGGGGCGGGGCGACCCCATGACCATGGGTACGGGCCGACGGCCCGGTCTTCTCGATGTCGCGGCGGCCAATCTTGATCAGCTTCCCGGTGGCCGTCGTCGAGGCGCGGTCCACGCGGACGGCGGCACGCTCGCCGCTGTGCCTGTGCCTGTGCCTGTGCCTGTGCCTGTGCCTGTGCCTGTGCCTGTGCCTGTGCCGGGCATGGCGGCGAGGCAGGACTCAGTTGCGGCAGGATGCCCGACACCTCGGGGCCGGCGGTGACGCCGGCGGCGACGCGGGAGACGACCTCCTTCTGGGGTGGGAACCGGTGGGTACCGGCACTTCGGTCAGGCGAATACGATCGTGTGGTTGCCGTCGGGGATCACGCGGTCCTGGCTGTGCCACTCCACCGCCCGTGACAGGACGGCTCGTTCGACGTCCGCGCCGCGGCGCTGGAGGTCGGCGGCGCTCTCGGCGTGCGTCACCCGGACGACGTCCTGCTCGATGATCGGGCCGTCCAGGTCCCCGGTCACGTAGTGCGCGGTCGCGCCGACGAGTTTCACACCCCGCTCCTTCGCCTTGGCATAGGGGCCGGCGCCGATGAAGGCGGGCAGGAACGAGTGGTGGATGTTGATGATCGGCACGCCGACCCGGGCGATGAAGTCCCCCAACAGGATCTGCATGTAGCGGGCGAGGACGATGAAGTCGACGTTGCCCCGCAGCAACCGCAGGTGTTCGGCCTCGGCGGCGGACTTGTCAGGACCCGTCGACGGCACGTGGAAGAAGGGGATCCCGAAGCAGCGGACCTCCTCGGCGGTGTCGGGGTGGTTGGAGATCACCATGGACACCCTGATGGGGAGTTGGCCCTGCCGCTGCCGCCAGAGCAGGTCGAGCAGACAGTGGTCCGACTTCGAGGCGAAGACCGCGACCCGCTTCGGCACGGGCATGTCCCGCAGCGTGAACCGAAGCTCGAACTCCTCGGCGAGCCGCACCTTCAGCTCGCTCTCGATCGCGGGCAACGCCGCCTTGAGGTTGTCCAGGCTGAAGACCGTCCGCTGGAAGGACGCGCCGCCCTGCGGATTGTCGGAGTACTGGTCGAGGCGAGACGATGTTCGCGCCGTGACTGCTGAGCACCGCGCCGACGGCGGCGACGATACCGGTGCGGTCCTTGCCCTTGACGATCAGTGAGGCGTGCTGCGGGGCGGGCTTGCGCGCCGGGGTGCGCGCGGGCTCGTCCTGAGTGAGCGTCACGTCAGTTCTCCTTGTCGCGGAAGTCGGCGACCCACTCGGAGGTGGTCTTCAGGCCGCCGAATGTGTAGAAGTGCAGCTTGAGTTCGCCGTGCCGGCGTGCGTCGTAGCCCTTGGCCAGGGCCCGGATGAAGCGCTCGGGCCCGGAGGTGCCCATGAGGTTGGTGAGCGAGAAGCCGTACTTCCTGGCGATGGACGTACTGGTGCCGACGCCGAAGCGGGCCGCGTAGGTCATCAACCGTGTGATCCCGGCGGGCCCGGGCACACCGATCCGGACGGGCAGGTCGATGCCCCGGGCCCGTACCGCCTCGACCCAGGCCAGGACGGCGTCGACATCGAAACCGAACTGGGTGACGACGGCGCCGGGCAGCCCGTGCTCCTCAAGGGCGGCGCTCTTGTGCTCCATGGCCGACCAGAGCACCGGATCCGCGATCGCGGGGTGCCGCTCGGGACAGCCGCTCACACCGACGTGCCGCACGCCGTGCTGCTGCAGCAGTCCGGACCGGATCAAGGCCAGCGCGTCGTCTTACGGGCCGAGCGGCTCGGCGGGGTCGCCGCCCACGACGAAGACGTTGTCGGCGAGGCCGTCCGCCTCCAGCGCGGCGAGGAACTCCTCCAGCGCCGCCCGTGAGGGCAGCCGACGGGCCGACATGTGCGGTACGGGGACGAAGCCGAGCCGCGAGCCCGACGCCGAGGACTGGAAGAACGGCTTCGCCGGGCATGCGGCCCTGCAGATCCGCTACCTCGCCGAGCGCGGTCACACGGACATCGCCATGGCGCTGCCGGACAGCGACTCGCCCCTGACCGAGGTGCGCATGCGCTTCGTCCGTGAGACCGCGGGCGTGCTGGGACTGCCGACGATCACTCCCTTTGTGGTGCCGGGGCCAAGAGCGGCCGGTACCACGGCCGTTGAGGCGTTCCGCGCGGCGCACGAGTCGGTGACGGCCGTGGCCGCCTTCGACGACGACGTCGCCCTGCGCACCCTGACCGCCCTGCACGACCTCGGTCTCACCATGCCCGACGACGTCGCCGTGATCGGCTTCGGCGACACCGAGTGCGGCGCCCTGATCACCACCGCGCTCACCAACGTCCACATCGACGCCGAAGCCCACGGACGACAGGCCGCACGCATCGCCCTCGGCCTCGAGACGACCGGCATCACCCGGTCCCCGGGACGGGTGCTCGTCCGCGACTCGGCCTGACGCGGCCCTGCCCGTGCTCACGTCGGAGCGGTGGCGCAGGCCTCACGCCTTGGACCTCTGAGCTTGCCGACGTCGGTCCGACGGTTGTCCGGCTTGAGGGGCGGCGCGGTCACGGTCGCCCGGATCTCCCGCTGAGCCCTTCCCGGCCTGCCTCGGAGGACCGTGACCTCCGTTCCGGGGCGGCACCACTCGCGGTGTCCGCGGCCGGCGCCTCGCGGCCGGGGAAGTCGCGGCCTGGGACACCGAGCTCGCGGACGGCCTTGTCGGAGCGCCGCGACCGCCGGCGCACCGGCCGACGGCACGGCCCCCGGCCCCGTCACCCGTGGCCGACACCGTCGCGCCCCCTCACCCGTACCCGTCGCCTTCGCCCAGCACCTCGCACAGCGCCGCTCGGCGGCCGCCGAGATCCGCCTGCCGGTCGGCGGCACGGCGGACGAGGAGACCGCCCTCGCCGCCGACCGGGCGCCGGTCCTCGTCGCCGTGTCCGCGCTGAGTGGGGAGCGGGGAGCGGGCCCGGGAGGCGGGCGCGCGCCTGGCCGCCGACCTGCTGACAGAGGTCCGGCCACTGCTCGACGGCGCCTGTGGCAGCGGTCGGATGTTTCGGATCATGGCTACGGGTAATGCGGAGGATATGGTGGAAATCGGTTACACGGTGATGACCGAGCAGACCGGCCCCGGCGACCTCGTAGAACACGTGGTCGAGGCGGAGCGGGTCGGTTTCGACTTCTCCGTCACGTCCGACCACTATTTCCCCTGGCTGGAGTCGCAGGGGAACGCCCCCTACGCGTGGAGCGTGCTCGGCGCCACCGCGCAGGCGACGGCGCGGATACCGCTCATGACGTACGTGAGCTGCCCGACGACCCGCTGTCACCCCGCCTTCGTCGCGCAGAAGGCGGCGACCCCGCAACTGCTCCCGGAGGGCCGGTCCCGGCTCGGGATCGGCTCGGGTGAGAACCTCAACGAGCGTGTGGTGGGCGGTGGTTGGCCATCCCCGCAGGTGGGCGGCGACCAGTAACTCCCGTTCATCGCCTGGGCCGAGAAGACGCTGCTGCCCGCCCTGCGCGAACTCTGACGACAACGCGACCCGCACGAGGTTCGGCCCCGCTCCGCCGGTGCCGGGCCCGACCAGGAGACGTGAGAGGACACCATGAACAGCACGGCGCACGACACCGACACCGCGCACGGCACTTCGTCGTCCCCCGACCCGACCGATCGGCCGGCCTCTTCCCCGGAGCTGGTGCAGGTCGTCCTGGACGCCTGCTCGGTCGCGGACGCGGACACCGTGTTGCGCGTCCTGGGTACACGCTTCGCCGCGGAGAGCGGCGAGGACATGCCACGGCACGACAGCGTCGCACGGTCCGACACCTGGACCGGAGCCTTCCTCGTCGGGCGCGACGCGCGCGACGCCGCGCTCCCGTCCGACCTTTCCCTGAACGGTTCCGTCACCGTGGAGCTCCAAGGCGGTCCCGTGGCGGTCGACCGGCTGCGGCAGACCCTCACGTCCGCCTTCGGCGTCCAGGTGTCCGGGTCCGCCTCCGGCGACCAGGAGATCGATCTACGGCTTCGGCTGACGCACGCGTAGGCCCGCCCGGGGAGCGAGTCGCCCCCTCAGATCTCGTCCTCCATCCGGATCACGTTCCTGAGGTTCTCGTGCGCCTTTCCGGGTTCACCTTCCTGCGCTTCGAGCAGAGCGGCGGCGATGGCGTCCAACTTGCGCTGAATCGCTCGCTCGGCCCGGAGTTCCGAATTCTTGAGCAGCGCGAGGAGCAGCAGCGTCACCGCCGTCATGGAGTCTCCGGCGAGAAGGAGCCATTCCGTCGCGATTCCGGCGATGTGCACGGCGACAGTGAAGGAAACCAGCGCCAGACAGAAGACGAAGAAGGCCGGTGAACTGGTCAACGTCGACACCGACTCCGCGAATCGTTCGAACCTGCCGCGTCCGGCACCGCCGCGGTCGGCGGGATGCTGAAGAGTCATGGTCCTGCCTGAAGAGTCATGGTCCAGCGCGCCCTCCGGCGCGGGGTTGCGGCCCGACCCGGGCGGAGCTTCCGGCGCGTCGCGGACCCTCCCCGGTGGCGTGGTCGCGCACGCCACCGAGATGAAAGGGGTCGTCGCCGGCATCGATTCCGGTCCGCTGACCGCGCAGGACGCCGACCACCGTGATGGAGCCGGCAGGCCGGAACACGGTTCGTCACCGTGAGCGGACCGGGCGGCACCGTCACGGTGGTCGGCGTGACCACGATGAGGACCGTGTCCCAGGGTGCCGAAGACCCTGCCCGGGGCGCCGACGACCGTGTCCGGGACGCCCGGGCCGTCGTCCTCAGCGCTTGGTCCGCTGGCGGATCTGGCCCGCGGCCTTCTCGGTCATCTCCTGGGCCTTTCCGCGCAGCTGTTCGCCGCGGCCCGTCCTCTGCATGGACTTGTCGCCCAGGGCCTTGCCGAGGGTCTCCCTCATCTTGCCCCTGAGCTGCTTCGTTCTGGCATTGCCCTTCATCAGCACAGTCGCTTTCCTCGAGGCCGCCGACGAGTGGGGTGCGGCGGCATGCCTTTCTTCACCGTGTGGCCAGGAGGTGGACACCGCAAACCGGCATCCGCGATTGCACCAGGGGAGGGGCGAGGAAGTGGGTGCCGATGTTGCCGTCGGCACCCCGAGTGATGCCCCACAGGGCCAGGCCAACGGCTCATGCTGACACGTCGGAAGCCGGAGGCCGGCCCCCACCGGCGCGTCCGTCGAGCGCTCCATCCCGTACGACGGTCTGGCGGGATCCGGCGCACCTCTTGCACGGCCCCGCTGTTGCTGATGTCATATTCAGCCGTAGGTCTGTGACTTTGGCTGATTACGCTTTCGGGTGATCCGAAAGTTTCGGCTACCTTGTGGCTGCACAGATGTTGATGCCTAAACAAGGCCTGCGTCGATGCCCCCTTCCCCGGTCTCGGTCGTGTCGATTCATCCCGCATGCCCGTTTCCCGACTCGCCCTCGTTCCGAGCGGAGTTCGTGTGACCCGACATCGCGCCATGGCATGGACGAGCAGTCTTCTCTCTGCGGGTCCTGGCGGCGATTTCTCCGCCAGTCCTGGTGGCGAGGTCTCCACCGCTTCTGGTAGCGAGACGGCCCGCACCACCCCGTAGGTGCCGCCGGTGTCGAGCGGACCGCCGCCGGGGCGTCACGCCGTGGACGGCGGGTGGCTCTCCGGCTCGATGATCGTCGTGCACCTGCCCGCCTGAGGGTCCTTCGAGCCCGCCGGGCGTTCCCCATCACAGCTGAGTGAAAGCCCCCCATACTCCGTGACCATTCAACTGTACGAGGGCCGACCGGCCGGTCGGCATGCCGCCGTACCCCCTGGCAGCCTGCTTCGCCGGGTCTACGCACCGCGGGCCTTCGACGCACTCGCCTTCTCCATGTCGACGTACGCCATGCCGCTCCTGGTGCTGGCCACGACCGAATCCGCCTCGCTGACCGGGCTGGCCTTCGCGCTGGAATGGATACCGCGGGTGGCGGCCTTCGGCCTCGCCGGTGACCTGGTCGACCGGCGCGGAGCCGCCATCGTGTTCTTCCTCGCCTCCTCGGCGCGCGCGGTCCTCGTGGCCGGCGGGAGTGTCGCGCTGACGATGCTGGAACGGGGGACGGCGCAGACATTCGTCGTGATGGCGCTGGCCGCCGCGACGGGCACCCTGACGCAGTTCAGCTTCATCGCCAACGAAGCCGTGGGCGCGATCGTGAGCCGCCGTTCGGACACCCAGGCGCACAAGGTTCAGGCCGTCCTGATCGGCATCGACCAGACGGCGACGCTCACCGGACCCGCGCTCGGCGGCGTCCTGCTGCTGGCGGGGCCGACCCAGATGCTCGCCGTTCTGAGCGTGCTGTCGTGCCTGGCGGCGGCCCTCGCCCTGCAGACCCCGCCGACCCCCCTGCGCGGCTCCCAGCCCGGCACCACACAGCGGGCAGCGGGCCTCAAGACGGGCTGGCGGACGCTGCGTTCGCTGCCGGCGCTCGGCTGGCTGGTGGGCGGCCTGACCGTCTCCAACCTCGCCCTCGGGCTGCTCCAGTCCGCCAGCCCGATCATCGTCGTCGAGCGCTTCGGTCTGTCCCCCGCGGCCGTCGGCACCCTCTGGTCGGCAGCCGCGGCCTCCACGCTCCTGACGGTCACCGTCTGCCGCTTCGCGCTCAACCGGCTGGGCCTGTGGGGAGTCGGCGTGGTGTGCTCCACCGTCGCGTCCGCGGCCTGTCTCGCCCTGGCCCACGCGCCCTCGTACACCGCGTACGTCGTCCTCATGGCGCTGTTCATGGCGGGCGACGGCGGCCTGACCGTCGTCCTGCGCACATTGCGCTCCCTGCTCATCCCGGCCGCGGTCTTCGGCAGCACCCTCTCCCTGACCATCCTGCTTCTGCTGCTGCCCTTCCCGCTCGCGGGCATCGTGGTCGCCCTCACCTCGCCGTGGGCCCTCGACTACGTCATCGCGGTGTGCGCCGCGCTGCAGGCCGTCGCCCTCGGTCTCGCCTTCCTGCGGCTGCGCACCGACCCGGTCCTGCGCACCCCAGGCAAACCAGCGCAGGTCACGGCCTGAACCAAGGGGCGCCCCGCGGCGGCCCGTTCACGCCGCCTGGGGTAGCGTCTGCCACCGGTTCGTAGCCACTGAAGGGCCACGAGCCGGGGGCGGGTGGCGTCGAAGGGCTGCGAACGGTGGAATCCCACATGGGGGACGGCGGATCCATGGACGTGGACGACCCGCGGTTGGAGGCGATGGCCGCGCAGCCGCTGCTGACCCGGGACTACGAGACGCGCCCCGCGCTCGTCTACGAGCGGCTGAGGCAGCGGCACGGCCCGGTCGCGCCGGTCGATCTGCTGGGCGTACCCGCGTGGTTGGTGCTGGGGTACCGCGAGTCGCTTCAAGTCCTCCAGGACGACGACGCGTGGCCGAAGGGGCTGGAGAACTGGCGGGCCCGGTCGGAGGGCAGGGTGCCCGCCGACTGGCCGCTCGGACCCTCCCTGGAGGTGAACCACGTGCTGATCCAGGGCGGTCCCGGCCACCAGCCGCTGCGGACGGCGTGGGACGCGGCGCTCAAGCCCTTCCAGGATCCGCGCCATCCGCAGACCAAGCGGCTGAAGGCGGCCGTCACCGCCCATGCCGACGAGCTGATCACCCTGTTGGGACAGGGCGGCGGCACGGGTGTGGCCGACCTGTCGGCGCAGTTCGCGCGACCGCTGCCGCTGATGGTGGCAAGCCATCTGCTCGGCTTCCCCGGCTCACAGGGCGACGACGCGCTGATGGACATGTGGCGGGTGCTCGACGCGGGGCCGGACGCGGAACCCGCCCTGGAACGCCTGCTGGAGACCCTGGTGGAGCTGGCGGCGGCCAAGCGGACGCGGCCGGGCGACGACTTCCCCTCCTACCTGCTGGCCGCCCACCCCGACCTCTCCCTCGACGCGCTCGCCCGTGAGCTGTTCATGCTGCTCGGCATGACGTCCGACCACGTCGGCATCCTGATCTCCAACACCGTGGTCGAGGTCATCGCGGGGGAGGGCGGCGCGCGGGCCAGTCTGTCCGCCGGGATGGTCCGAGAGACCATGAACCGGGTCGTCATGCGCAAACCGCCGCTGGTGAACTTCGTACCGAGGTTCGCGGCCAAGGACACTCCCCTCGGCAACTACACGATCCGCGAGGGCGATCCGGTCTGGGTGTCCTCCGCCGCCGCGCACGCCGATCCCGTCTTCGCCGACCACGTGGTGGCCAACACGACGATCAGCACCCGGGCGCACCTCGCGTGGGGCGCGGGCCGACGCCAGTGCCCGGCACGCGAGCTGGCATCGACGGTCGCGGCGGCGGGGGTGAGCCGCCTGTTCGAGCGCTTCTCCCACCTGGAACTCGCGCTCCCGGTGGACCAACTGCCCTGGCGCTCCTCCCCGTTCATGCGCGGCCTGCGATCGCTGCCCGTACGGTACGAACTCGCCTCGCCGGTCGCCCCGTTGGCGCCGGAAGGGCAGGAGCGGGCCGCGGACCGGGAATCCGGCACCTCCGCAACCCCCGTCACGCCCGAAGTGTCCGGGACGGTGACGGCGGACCAGGCCGTCCAGCGCCGCTCGTCGCTCTGGCGCTACCTGACGGGCCTGATACGGACGGGCCGTTGAGCCTTGACCGCCCGCACCGCCCGCACCGCCCACCGCCCCGGACGGTCGGACGCCCGCCGGGTCACACGAGGAAGGGCAGGTTCACGATCAGCGCGATGTACGCGATGGCTCCGATCACGATGAGCAGCGTGAACACCACGTAGTGGACCTGACGCCACGGCATGCGCACCCCGGGGAAGCGCTGGTACAGCTGGGACCAGTCCAGACGGCCGTGGTCCTGGAAGGCCAACCCCAGCTGCTGCCACAGCTCCTTGAGCCCCTCCGGGTCCCACAACCGGGTGTCGATCACGAGGGGCTTGCCGGTCTTCGAGGTGATGAGGATCCGGCCGGTGTGCACACCGTCCAGCGGCAGCCGCACCGTGTGCAGCCCCGTGAGGGAGGACACCGGTACGTCGAGGACCCGACGGTTCCACAGGTTTCGTACCGTCAGAACGCCGTCCTCCAGCCGGATGCCGGCGTTCGCCCAGCGCAGGCCGCTCAGCGCGCCGATCCACAGCAGCGGGACGGCGAACGCCAACACCCCGATCACCAGTCCCGCCCCGCCCGATCCCGCCGAGGTGCCGCGCCCCTCGGCCATCATCAGGCCCATGCGCAGGGCGCCGATGAGGATGAGGGGCGCCCCTTTGAGGAGCGGGCCCTTGATCGTCCCGTTGTCGGGTCTGACCGAGACCCACGCGAGATCCGTGTCGTCGTCCTGCGACAGCTCGGAGAGCGGGGCGTCGCCCGGACCCGGTGGCCGTACCGTCATGGGGTTGTCCTCCTTCTGCGCCGTGCCGCGGACTCCCGCGCGGACAGGCGAGGAGCGGCAAAGCGGCGGAGGACGATGCTGGCAGAAGCCGGCTCCGTTCACATCGGTGGAACTACGTAGTCCCCGCCCGTGCGTTGTCAGTGCCCGACCTTAGGGTTGGGCCGAAGACAGAGATCGACGCACGGGGCGCAGGCAATGCCGTGGGGGGATGCGAACGTGGCACAACTGGTCGGCAGGACCTCGGAACTGGCCCGGCTCGACGCCGTGATCAACGGCCTCGGGCAGCCCGGGGCGCCGACGGCCGTCGACATCGCCGGCGAACCCGGCATCGGCAAGAGCCGGTTGCTGGGGGAGGTGTGCGCCCGGGCGCGGCAGGCCGGGTTCACCGTGCTGCGCGGCAGAGCCACGGAGTACGAGCAGCACATCCCGTTCCAGGCGTTCACCGACGCCTTCGCCGACGCCGCCCCCGGGACACCGGCCGACCATGCCGTCCTGGCCGAGGCGGACGCGGTGCTGCACGGCGTGTGGAACGCCCGGGGCGGTACGTCGGGCGGCGCGCCGGGCGAGAACGTCCGCAACCGCTTCGGTCTGCACCGGACGATCGCCGCGCTGCTCACGCGCCTCGGCGCGGGCGGTCTGGTGCTGGCCGTCGACGATCTGCACTGGGCGGACCCGGAGTCCAGGGAACTCGTGGACTACCTCGTCCGGCACCCCCCGCGCGGCCGGGTGCTCCTGGTCGTGGCACGCCGGAGCCGTCAGACACCGACACCGCTGACCGCCGCCCTCACCAGGGGCGCGGACAACGACGCCGTGCTCCATGTGCCGTTGGAACCGCTGCCCGAACAGGAGTCCATCCGGGCGCTCGCCCCCGACCTCCCCCCGGACCAGGCCAGGAAGCTGTACGCCGCCAGCGAGGGCAACCCGCTCTATCTGCTCTCCCTCCTCCAGGCGTACCGCAACGGAACCCCGCTGCATGGCGTCACCGACCACCCCCGCGCAACCGACCCGCTCGGGGTGCCGAGCGGGCTGGCATCACTGCTCCTGGACGAACTGACCGCGCTGACCGGGCCGCAGCGCCGCATCGTCGAAGCGGTCGCCGCGCTCGGCGACCACGCCACCTCAGCCATGCTGACCGTGTCGACCGAAACGCCGGAGCAGGACGTCGAGGACCACACCGGCGCCCTGGCCCGGCGCGACCTGCTGCGCCTGGGCGCGGACGGCCGGTGGGTGCTGCGCCACCCCCTGATGCGGGCGCTGGTCTACGAGAACACCCCTGCGCCGCGACGCGCGGAGGTGCACCGCCGTGCCGCGCACGAGCTGGCCCGGCGCGGGACCTCGGCGGCCGAGCGTGCGCACCACGTCGAGAAGTCGCTCACCGGCTGGGACCCGGAGGCGGCGGCCGTACTGAGTGAAGCCGCCGCCCACCTCGCGCCCACCGCGCCGGCCACGGCCGCCCATCTGCTGGACGTCGTGCTCGGACTCATGCCGGACACACCCGAGCACGCGCGGCGGCGCGGCGAACTCGTCCTGGCACGCGCTCGGGCGCTCGGCGTCGGCGGGAACCTCCGGGAGAGCCGGGACCTGCTGCACACCGTCATCGCCACGGCGGGGGAGGACCACCCCGACCTGCGCGCGGAGGCCATCGCCCAGTGCGCCGTGATGGAACGGCACCTCGGGCACTCACCGGAGGCCACCGCCCTGCTGCGCCGGGAGCTGTCGCGCCGGCCGGGCCCGCCACCCGGCCAGGCGGTCTCCCTGGGCCTGGCCCTGGGCATGACCGCCCTGCTGACCGCGTCCTACCCCGAGGTGCGCGCCGACGTCGCACGCGCTCTCGCCGTCGCGCGTTCCCACGGCGACCCGGTGGCTGAGGCGGCGGCCCTGGCACTGGCGTCGCTGGGGGAGGCCTACGAGGGGGAGACCGAGGCGGCGGCACGGTTCGCCGACGCCGCCCGCGGGCTCACCGACGCGCTGACCGACCCCGACCTGACGGATCTGAGCGAGGCACTGGTCTGGCTGGCCTGGGCGGAAACCCTCATCGAGCGGTACGCCGACGCGGAACGGCACATGGACCGGGGCCTGGAGATCGCCCGCCATGGCGGTCAACTCCACGTCCTGCCCCACCTGTTGTCGAACAGAGCCTTCGTGTACCTCAACACCTGCCGGCTCCCGGCCGCGCTGGAGTCGGCCGAAGAGGCGGAGGCGATCGCCCGCACACTCGGCAGCAGTGACCTCCTGGCGTTCACACTCGCCTTCAAGACGCTGATCCTGCTCCTGATACGGCCGTTGGGAGACGGCGACGCGCTCGCGGCCGGCGAGGAAGCCGTCGCGGCCGCGGGCAGCAGCAAGGGCTGGTGGTCGGCCCTGGCCTGGTGCATGCTCGGCCACGCGGCGTTCGTCAGCGGTGATCCGCACCGCGCCGAGCAGGCCATCACGACGGCGGGCGGAGGCCGTGAACTGCCGTTGCTCCAACCGTCCATCCGTCCGGGGCAACTGGACACGCTGGTCAACGCGGCCCTGGCCGCCGGCGACCTCGACCAGGCCGGACGCTGGGCAACGCAGGCCGGACGTGAGGCCGACCGCCTGGGCCTGGGCGGCCAGCGCGCGGCCGCATTCCGGGCCCGGGCCGCGCTGGCCGAGCACCGTGGCGACGCGGAAGAAGCCGTCCGCCTCCTGGACGCGGCCACGCAGGAGTACGCCCGTTGCGGACTGACCCTGTGGGAGGCGTACTCCCTGTTGCGCGCCGCTCCCTTGGCGAAGCGCTCCGGACAGGGCTCCCGCGCGGCCGTGATGTGGCACCGGGCCCACCGGATCGCCGCGGGCGGCGGCGCGCGTCTGCTGACGGATCTGGCCGAGTTGATACGTCCGCAGGTCGTCGCGGACACCCCGGTGATTCCCCCGGAGCTGGGCGAGCTGACCACCCGTGAATTCGAGATCGCCGAGCTGGTGGCGGAGGGACTGAGCAACCAGGCCATCGCGGCCCGGCTGCACCTCAGCCGCCGTACGGTCGAGACGCATCTGTCCGCCGTCTACCGCAAGAGCGCGATACCGTCCCGCTCGGCCCTGGCCAGCCTCATGACGCGCGCCGTCCTCGGTACGGCGGGCTGAACGGGCTGGGTCACAGGGCCAGTTCCAGCACGAGCGGGCGATGGTCCGAGATCCCCGTCGCGGGCGTGCGCGCTCCGCTCGCCGCCGCCACGCCGACGCCGGTCGCGAGCACATGGTCGAACTGCACCACCGGGCGGTGCGCGGGATAGGTCGGGACGCGGGCCAGATCGAACCACCCGCGGGGCGACGGTGGGACGCGGGTCTTCCCGGGCGCGTTCAGCACGGCCCTGGGCAGGGTGCCGATCAGATTGAAGTCGCCCAGCAGCACATGAGGTGTGGGCAGGTCGGCGATCCAGTCGCGGACGGCGAGCAACTGCCCGATATTCCAGCCCGGTACGAACGACAGATGCACCGCCACCGCCGTGAACGGACCGCCCGGTCCCTCCAGCACGGCGGCCAGCGCGGCGCGCGGCTGGTCCCGGACCAGGGTGAGCCCGGGCCGCCCGGCCATCCGCAGGGGCATTCCGAGGGGCGCCGGGGCCAACCGCCGGGCCCGCCACTCCCGTACCGGAAACCGGGACAGCAACGCGATCCCGTGCGAGGGGACATCCGTGGCCGAGCCCGCGTCCTGCGGGCCGTACACCCGCAGCCCCGGCTCGGCCGGGTCGAGGACCCAGCCGCGGTCCGCTGTGGAACGGGCGTGGAACGCGCTCGCGTAGCGCCACTGCTTCAGCCCCGCCGCGTCGGCGGCGACCGACGCCTGGTCGATCCCGCCCGAGCGCTCCTGGAGGCGATCCAGTTCCTGCAACGCAAGGACATCGGCGTCCAGGGACAGGACGGCTCGGGCGAGCGGTCCTTCGGCCGGGTTCGCGGCGGGGGAGAGGGGCCGTCCGTTCGGCAGCGGCCGGCCGTGCAGCACATTGAACGTCGCGAGCCGCACCGGCCGACGGCGCGTGCCCTGGTCCCGCTTATTCTGCTGATTCATCGTCAGGCCAGTGTCCCCGTCCCGGTCCGATCCGCAGGGACCGGCGTGAGCAGCTTTCCGTACCCGTGAACCCACGCCACCCACGCCACCCACGCCACCCACGCCTCCCGGACCGTCCGGCACCGGCCGAAATGCGCCCTGAGCCGGGGCGAACATCCAGCAAGCAATAGCCAATTTCAGCCGTTGCTTTGTCATCTCCATGACAAAACTGTGCATGCAATGTCAGTCTGCTCTTGAACGTTCACCGTTCCTTCACACCCCCCACCTGTCGCGCGCCGCCGAGTTCCGACACACCCCTCGTGGGTCACCTCGTGCAGCGCCCTTCCCTGCTCAGCGCGTTGCCAGCCGGCCACACCCTGCCGGCCCGCTCTCTCGGCCTGGACCACGGGTCGATCGTCGCCAGAAGGAGAAGCCCTTGCTCCCGC
Source organism: Streptomyces sp. NPDC058086 (assembly GCF_042885015.1). Taxonomy (NCBI): domain Bacteria; kingdom Bacillati; phylum Actinomycetota; class Actinomycetes; order Kitasatosporales; family Streptomycetaceae; genus Streptomyces; species Streptomyces sp. NPDC058086. Next base: position 45,194 of record NZ_JBHVST010000077.1, read on the forward strand.
CCCACCGCCCCTCGCACCGACGCAGATACACCGCGGCGTTGGCGCTCACCGCCGCCGGCACGCTGCTCGCCGCCGGTTTCCACACCGGCGTCGCGTCCGCCGCTCCCCGCGACCGCGGCCACGCGAAGATCGTCGCCACCCCCCGGGCCGGCGCGGCCCCGGCGAAGCTGTCTCCCGCCGCGCACGCCGCGCTGCTCAAGAGCGCGACCGCCGCGGTCGGCGCCACCGCGAAGATCCTCGACCTCGGCTCCAAGGAGAAGCTGGTCGTCAAGGACGTCGCGAAGGACGCCGACGGCACCACGCACACGCGCTACGAGCGCACCTACGCCGGTCTGCCGGTCCTCGGCGGCGACCTCGTCGTGCACGTCAAGAACGGTCTCTCCACCGTGTCCGAGGCGAGCAAGGCCGGCCTCAAGGTGCCGACCACCACCGCCCGCGTCACGTCCGCCGCCGCCGTCCGCAAGGCGCTCGCGGTCGCGAAGAAGGCCGACGCCACGCGTCCCGCGGTCGACGGCGCTCCCCGGCTCGTCGTCTGGGCCGCCGGCGCCGAACCGGTGCTGGCCTGGGAGTCGGTGGTCGGCGGCACCCAGGACGACGGCACGCCGAGCGAGCTCCATGTCATCACCGACGCCACCTCGGGCAAGGCCCTGTTCGACTTCCAGGCGGTGCGCACCGGCACGGGCACGGGCCAGTACAGCGGATCGGTTCCGCTCAGCACCACGCCGTCCGGCTCCACGTACCAGCTGGTGGACGGCGATCGCGCGGGTCACCGTACCTACGACCTGAACCAGGGCACCTCCGGTACCGGCACCCTCTTCACGGATGACAACGATGTCTGGGGAGACGGCACCCAGAGCAACCGGCAGACGGCCGGCGTGGACGTCGCCTTCGGTGCCGCGGCCACCTGGGACTACTACAAGGACGTCTTCGGCCGCAACGGCATCCGCAACGACGGCGTGGCCGCCTACAGCCGGGCGCACTACGGCAACGGCTACGTCAACGCCTTCTGGTCCGACACCTGCTTCTGCATGACGTACGGGGACGGCGCGAGCAACGCGCACCCGCTGACCGCCCTGGACGTCGCCGCGCACGAGATGAGCCACGGCGTGACCGCCGCCACCGCGGGCCTCACCTACTCGGGCGAGTCCGGTGGCCTCAACGAGGCGACCTCGGACATCTTCGCCGCCGCGGTGGAGTTCCACGCCAACCTGTCCGCCGACGTTCCCGACTACCTGGTCGGCGAGAAGATCGACATCAACGGCAACGGCACCCCGCTGCGGTACATGGACAAGCCCTCCAAGGACGGCGCGTCCCGCGACAACTGGGACTCCTCGCTGGGCGGCCTCGACGTCCACTACTCCTCCGGACCGGCCAATCACTTCTTCTACCTGCTCTCCGAGGGCAGCGGAGCCAAGACCGTCAACGGGGTCTCCTACGACAGCCCGACTTACGACGGTGTACCCGTGACCGGCATCGGCATCGAGAACGCCCAGCGGATCTGGTACCGGGCCCTGACCACCTACATGACCTCCAGCACCAACTACGCCGGCGCCCGCACCGCGACCCTCCAGGCCGCCGCCGACCTCTTCGGCGCGTACAGCGACACCTACCTCGCCGTGGCCGCCGCCTGGGCCGGGATCCATGTCGGCGACCGGATCGCGCTGGGCGTCAACGTGGCGCCGATCGACGACCAGACCAGTGGCGTCGGCCAGCAGGTCTCCCTCCAGACCAGCGCCTACACCACCAACTCCGGCGCGGGCCTGACCTATGCGGCCACCGGTCTGCCGGACGGCCTGACGATCAGCGACACCGGCCTGATCTCGGGAGTTCCCACCACCACCGGGACCAGCCCCGTGACCGTCACGGTCACCGACAGTACGGGAGCGTCCGTCTCGGTGAGCTTCACCTGGCGGGTGGCGAACATCTACGCCAACAGCACGCGGGTGGACATCCCCGACGCCGGAGCCGCGGTCGAGTCACCCATCACCGTCACCGGCCGGAGCGGCAACGCCTCGGCCACCACCCAGGTCTACGTCAAGATCATCCACACCTACCGCGGTGACCTGACGGTCTCCCTGGTGGGCCCCGACGGCACCGTCTACTCGCTGCTGAACCACAGCGGCGGCAGCGCCGACAACGTCGACCAGACCTTCACGGTCGACGCCTCCGCGCAACCCGTCAACGGCACCTGGAGACTGAGGGTCCAGGACACCGCCGCGATCGACGTCGGCTACATCCAGCAGTGGCAGCTCACCCCCTGACCTGTCCGCCCCCTACCTCGCCTGTCCGGCCCGCCCCGCGCGGTCCGGACGGGCGAGCGTGCCTCACCACCGTTCGCCCCGCGCGTCAGGTGTGAGGACCAGCATCGTGACGTCGTCACGCACCGCGGTGCAAAACCGTAGAAGGTCCTCCCAGACGCGGTCGGTGAGGTCGGCCGTACTCTCCTGGGCCAACGTGGTCAGGCGCTCGGCCAGGGGATAGAAGGCGCCCGTGTCGTCACGGCTCTCGGTCACTCCGTCGGAGCCCAGGAACAGCCGGTCGCCGCGCTCCAGCCGGACGGTGCAGATCTGCGGCGGCGAGATGTCGAAGAACCCGAGACCGAGGGGGGCTCCTGGTTCGAGAACGAGCTCGACGGCTTTGCCGTCGCGCAGCAGAAACGGATGCGGGTGTCCGCAGGACGTCAGCCGTACCGCGTCCGCGTCGGCCGAGAACTCCAGCAGCAGGGCGGTCGCGAACAGTTCGGCGTGTGTGGTCTGGGCCGAGTCCACGATGAGCCGGCGATCGAGGCGGGCCGCGGCCGACTTCAGGTCGCTCTGGTCGAGCACGGTCTCCCGGAACGCCCCGAGGAGGGAGGCGACGGTCGAGACGGCCGACAGCCCGTGCCCCTGCACATCGCCCAGCACCGCCCGCACGCCGTACGGGCCGGCGCGCACATCGAAGAAGTCGCCGCCCACCAGTGTCTCGCGCTGCGCCGCCCGGTAGAACGCCGTGCAGCGCACCGGGCCGACGCGTTCGGGAAGCGGCGGCAGCACGGCGAGCTGGGCGGCCTCCGCGACGGTGCGCACCGTGACCAGGTGGGCGTCGCGCCGACTGCGCACCAGGGAGATGGCGACGCTCAGGATCGCGACGAACGTGATGGTCAGCAGATCGGTGTTGCCCGGATGGTTGAGCTGGAGCGGCGGCACGAAAAGGAACACGATGACGACGGCGCCGAAGACGGCCGTCGCCACCGGTCCGTAGGAGAGCACGGCCAGCGACGGGATGGCGCCCAGCAGGAAACCGATGTCCAAGGGGTACCGACTCAGGAGCTCGGCGGTGCAGACCGTCACCAGCAGGGCCGGTGGCAGCACCCGCACCCAGCGCGGCGGTGGTGCTCCGCGCAGCCAGCCTTGGTACTCGCGGCCCCGATGCCGGTGGTCGGCCGTGCCCATAGCACTCCTCCCTACCCCACCACGCTCCTCCTTCCGGCAGCCGGGCGCATCACGGTGGGCCGGGCGGGCCGCCGGACCCCGAGGATTTCCTTGTTCCGCGCGGAGAATTCCCGCTGTTGGTTGAAAACCGCAATTCTCTGAGAATTTCTCCTCGGGAAAAGAGTGTCGGCACGCGCTGAACGGACACCCGGTGTTTTCAAGCGCACCGCGACATGGCTGGAGGATTTCTTCATGTACGAGAATCTGTGGGCCTACACTCCGACCAGCGGCCACACACCTGATGCGGACCTCACCGGGTACCGGGTGGAAGCGACCGACGGACACATCGGGAAGGTCGACAAGCACTCCGACGAGGTCGGTTCCCAGTACATCGTGGTCGACACCGGCATCTGGATCTTCGGCAAGGAGGTCCTGCTGCCCGCCGGGACGATCACCGCGATCAGCCACGAGGACAAGGCCGTCCACGTCGCCCGGTCGAAGGACGAAATCAAGTCGGCACCGGAGTTCGACAAGGAGAAGCACCTTGGCGACCCGCATTACCGCGATCAGCTCGGCGGACACTACGGGTCCGGACACTGACACCGCCTCGTCCGCCGGTGCTGCCCTCTTTCGGGGGTGGTGCCGGCGTTTCCGCACCGGGCATCGTCGCGGCGAAGGAGCCGCCGATCGAAGGAGCGTTCCCATGGTTGCCACCCGTGGCGGGCCGGATGTGCTGGTGGTCGGTGCCGGCCTCGCCGGACCTGCCTGTGCCCGCGACCTGATCCGGGCGGGACTCGGTGTCCGCGTCCTGGAGGCCTCGGACGGGGTCGGCGGGCGAATGCGCTCCGACCGTCACGAGGGATTCGTCATCGACCGCGGCTTCCAGGTGTTCAACACCTCCTACCCCCAGGCCCGGCGGCGCCTCGCACTGCGCGCGTTGCGGTTGCGGCCCTTCACCCCCGGGGTCCTCGTGCACACCGACGACGGCCCGCTCCGCCTCAGTGACCCGACCAGGGGCCCCCGCCGGCGCGGCGACCTGCGTCCGGGACGGCTCGCGGGCAGCCGGGACCTGGTCGCCCTGGGTGTCCTCGGCCCGCGACATGCTTGCTCCCGCCCGTTCGGTGAAGCACGGCGACGACCGCACCACCCGCACCGCACTGGCGGCCGGCGGATTCTCCGAGGAGTTCGTCGAGCGGTTCTTCCGTTCCTTCCCGGTGGCACGGTGGTCCCCGCACACATAGCGCCGCGGGCGATCAGCGACATCCCGCCGGGTGCGTAGCCGGGCACCACCTCACTCAGGACGCAGGTGTTGAGGAATCTTCTCCTCACGTCCGTCACGAGGACGGGTTCGGCCAGCGGGGAGCGGGGCGCGGCGTGGTAGTACGTCGTCACCGTGCGGTACGCGGGCATCTCCAGCCCCGGCAGCAGTGCGGTTGCCGGGCCGGGCCCGGTCGCCACCACCACCGCCCGCGCGGCCAGTTCGCCCCCCGTGCCCAGGAGGACTCCGTCGTCCGTGAGACGGGTTCACCGGGGTGTCGAGGTGTACGGCTCCCGCGGGCAGTGCGTCGGCGAGCAGTCGCGGCACCGCTCCGATGCCCTCGGCCGCAGGCACAGGGTGCCGCGCAGCATGCTGCGCCAGACGAGGTGGAACACCCTGCTGGACGTCTCCAGTTCGTCCTCCAGGAAGACTCCGGCCTCGGGGGCCCGCGCGGCCCGCGAGGTGGCCCGGGACCTGGCGGTGGAGTCATCCGTCGGACAGGCCTCAGGCGTGTGAAGCGTCGGTCGGGGAGGCGGGGCGCCGGGAGAACCAGGAGCCGATCAGGGTGGGGAGCGAGGGGCCGCCGCGCAGGCACCAGAGGGCGATCACCGGGTCGCAGATCGCGCAGCCGAGCGACGAGTGCGTGGCGAACGGGATGATCGGGGCTCCGTGCAGGTAGTGCAGGGCGTCCCAGACGGTGTGCAGCAGCCAGGCGATGCCGATCCAGACGTACGAGTCGAGGCCGCGGTAGGCGCAGTAGGTGACCGCTGCGGTGAAGACGAACTCCCAGGCGCCGAAGCTGCCACTGCTGAGATAGGCGGCTCCGGCCCCGGCGACCATGATGGCGTTGAACCGCCGCCTCGCGGGCTCCCGGAGCAGGGACATGAGGATCGCGTAGAGAACACCGATGAGTACGGGTGCGACGAAGAGCATGAGCCAGACGCTAAGGGGCTGATCACCGCCCCGGCAGTGGCCGGAATGCCAGAGTGCGACGGGTTCTCGCCAGCCGGTGTCGCCGACTCCGGGGACCGTACCGTCGTCGCGAGGGCACAACCCCGAGCACCTGGAATCCGCTCTGGACGTGTGACCCGGACGGTGCCGGTGGCGGCCCGTCCGCACGACACCCGGCGACGGACGACCAGTGGGCGATGGGACACTTCTCCCGCAGGCGGATTCGGGACACGGGAGGAGCTGTGATGCGGGGCCGAACGCGGACAACGACCTCTGGTACATCGACGCGAGGACCGGTCGGGGCCGGCACCGCCCTGCTGCCGGTCCGCCACGCGGATGCGGCGCGTGCGGCCGTGCTCGTCCTGCACGGGGGCCGGGCCGACAGCCTGGCTCCCTCACGGCCCTGGAACGTGGCGGCGCTGCGGATGAGGCCCGTTGTCCGGGCCGTCGCCGCGGCCGTGCCGGACGACGAGGTCTTCCTCGGACAGGTGCGCTACCGCCGCCAGGGCTGGAACGGTTCACGGGCCGACCCCGTCGGTGACGTCCAGCGGGCACTCGCGGAGCTCGCCCGCCTCGTCGGCGAGGTGCCGGTGGTTCTCGTGGGTCATTCGATGGGCGGCCGGGCAGCTCTGCGCGTCGCGGCGGCGAAACAGGTCGGGGGAGTGGTGGCGCTGGCACCCTGGTGTCCGGAGGGCGAACCGGTGGCCCACCTCCAGGACAAGAAGGTGATCGCGCTCCACGGTGACCGCGACCGCGTCACCGATCCGTCGGAGTCGATCGCGTTCGTCCGCCGGGCCAGGGCCGTCGGCTCCCGCGCGGGTGTGCTGCTGGTCAAGGGCGGTGACCACGCCATGCTCCGACGGTACGGAACCTGGCACGGCGCCACGGGGGCGGCCGTCGCCGAACTGCTGAGGCCCACGGAGCCGCCCGACGGACTGCTCGCCCGGGCGCTGTCGGAGGCCGACACCGGCCTGCTCTGACCGGGCCTTCCCCGAACCTGCGACTCCGGGACCTGCCCGGAATCCGCGACCCGGGACCGGCCCGGACCTGAAACTCCGGGATCCGTCGGAGTCTTCAACTCCGGGACCGGGCGCGGCGCGAGGAGCGTAATTCCCGTGCGCCGACCGCTTCGCGCTCCCTACACTCACCCCACAACGCGCGCTCACCGCACCTGCGGAACATCACGGCGCGTGTCCTGACGAGTGAGGGGAGCCGGGCCGTGCGTCACCGCACCGCTGTCGTCGTTCCCCCGTCGTTGTACGAGGTGATCCTCGTGTCTTCGGGTCCCCGGTGCCGGCTGCGCGGCCGACACCGGTGGTCCGTGACGAACATCTGACCTCTCTGCGCCCGTCACCGGGCAGATCGGCTCCGTACGCCCCGATGGGGATGTGCCGCGGCCGGAGGTCCCCGCACGGCCCGTGGCACGACCGCGGGTCGCTTCGTCCGGGAAATCGCGCCGCCCCATCCGGATCATTCCGAAAGGCCAAGGGCCGTGCGTACCGACCTGCACCGTCACCTCGACACCCCGCTCGCCGCCGTCCGCAACCTGGGCATCCTCGCCCACGTCGACGCCGGGAAGACCACCCTCACCGAGCGGATCCTGTACCTCACCGGGACCACCCACAAGCGGGGTGAGGTCCATGACGGCACCACCGTCACCGACTTCGACCCCCAGGAACGCGATCGTGGCATCACCATCTTCGCCGCGGCGGTGAGCTGTGCCTGGGACGCGCACCGGATCAACCTCATCGACACCCCGGGCCACGTCGACTTCTCCGACGAGGTGGCCCGCTCCCTGCGGGTGCTCGACGGCGCCGTGGCGGTCTTCGACGCCGTCGCGGGGGTCGAGCCGCAGAGCGAGTCGGTGTGGCGCCAGGCGGACCGGTACGGCGTGCCGAGGATCGCCTTCGTCAACAAGCTCGACCGCGCCGGTGCCGACCTCGACACCGCGGTCGAGTCGATCAGGGAGCGGCTGCATCCGGCCCCGCTGGTCGTCCAGTTGCCGATCGGGTCGGAGGCCGGGTTCACCGGTGTGGTGGATCTGCCGCGCATGCGGGCACTGGTCTGGCCCGAAGGCCGCGACACGGTCGAGGAGGGCCCGGTGCCCGAGGTGTTGAGGGACGCCGCGGAAGGCCGCCGCCGACAGCTGGAGGAAGCGGTTGCGGAACTCCACCCCGGCGCGCTCGAGGAGTTCTGCGCGGAAGGGACGCTCTCCGCGCGGACCCTGACCGCCGCGCTGCGCGACCTGACTCGTTCCGGCGACGGCGTGGTGGTGCTGTGCGGCTCGGCCTACCGCAATCGCGGGATCGAGCCACTGCTCGACGCAGTGGTGGCCTACCTGCCGTCGCCGCGCGACGTGCCCGCGGTACGCGGCACCCGGGACGGCACGGAACAGGAGCGGCTCGCCGACCCGGCGGCACCGTTCGCGGCACTGGTGTTCAAGGTGAACGCGACCGCCACGGGGCGGCTGACGTATCTGCGTGTCTATTCGGGAACGATCGGGAAGGGAGAGACGGTATGGGACTCGGGCACAGGACGCACCGAGCGCATCGGCCGAATCCTGCGGGTCCAGGCCGACCGCCACGCCCCACTGGAGCAGGCGGTGGCGGGCGACATCGTCGCGGTGGCCGGACTGAAGTCGGCCCGCGCCGGGTCGACTCTGTGCGCCCCCGGGGCTCCGTTGGTTCTCGAACCGCCGACCGCCGCCGATCCGGTCGTCTCGATGGCCGTCGAGGCCGTCGGCAGCGCTGACGCGGAACTGTTGGTGTCCGCGTTGACCCGGCTGGTCGAGGAGGATCCCTCGCTGGTCGTGCGCACCGACCCCGAGACCGGCCAACTGGTCCTGTCGGGCATGGGCGAACTGCATCTGGAGGTGGCGGTGGAGAAGATCCGGCTCGCCCACGGGCTGGACGTCCGGGTCGGCCGGCCGAGGGTGGCCTACCGGGAGACGGTCGCCCGGGGAGTGTCGGGGCTGGTCCACCGGCACGTCAAACAGGACGGCGGCGCAGGTGAGTTCGCCCATGTCGTGCTCGACGTGGAGCCGCTGGAGGACGCTCCGGGCGACGGCGGCGAGGGCGCGCAACGCTTCGAGTTCCGCTCCACCGTCGTCGGCGGACGGGTGCCACAGGAGTACGTCCGGGCACTGGAGGCCGGGTGCCGTGACGCGCTGGCCGACGGGCCGCTCGGCGGGCACCCGGTCACCGGGCTGCGTGTCGTCCTCACCGACGGAGCGACCCATCCGAAGGACTCTTCGGAGCGGGCGTTCCGGACGGCCGGCCGGTTCGCGCTGCGGGAGGCACTGCGCGCCTGCGCGATGGTTCTCCTGGAACCAGTGGCGGACGTCACGGTCACCGTGCCGGACGACGCCGTGGGCGGGGTCCTCGGTGACCTGGCGGCGCGACGAGGGCAGGTCTCGGGCTCCGTCGCGCGGGCGGGCGCCGTGGTGATCACCGCGACCGTGCCGCTGGTCGAGCTGTTCGGCTATGCGACCCGGCTGCGCAGCCGGACCCGGGGCCGGGGAGTCTTCACCGCCCGGCCCGCCGGGTACGCCCCCGCACCGAGCACGGCGTCGACCAGGACTTTGGCCCGGTGACGCACAGGACGGTCCCGCCCGAATTCGGGCGGGAC